>DASVCG010000233.1:0-5653 GCA_036381755.1 Phycisphaeraceae bacterium
ACCAGCAGCGACGTGCCGGTCGTCGGCGACCAGGGCCAGCGTGTATTGACCCTATTCCAGTCGGGGCGTGATTTCATCTTCAACCTAAACAGGCTGCCCGGCAGCAGTTCGCGCAGGCAGCCTGATGGTTAACACAGCAAAATGGTTGACGCAGCAAAACGTGCCGACCCAAGCAGTGGGCTCGGGGACGCTGCCAGCAGCGGCTTACAGCCTACAGGTCGAGCTTATCCTTTCGGCCGGCGTTTTTCCGATACACAGCGTGGTCGTGGCCCGCTTTCCCGCTGGGTTGCGTAGCGGGCTGCGTTGAGGCGCCTTGGCCCTCGCGCTTCTCGCCGTCGTGCGGACGCTGTCCGCGGTCGTGCATCTCGCGCAGCTTCTCCCGTAGGGTCTTGAGGTTTTCCTCGAACTGCTCCTGCTGCTGCGCGTTCAGGGTGGCCTTGATCGGCTCATGCACGTCGCTGGGCTTGGGCGCGGATTGGATCAACTCCCGAAGCTGCTGGCGGAGCTGGTCCAGGCGCTCTTCGTCCTGGTCCTGCCTGGCCTGGCCTAGCTGCTCGCGCAGATTGCGCAGGTCGTCCCGGTGCTCCTCCCACCAGGCCTTGCGCTTCTGGCGGAAGTCGTCGAGAACCTGCTTGATCTGGCCCTCCTGCTCGTCGGTGAGGTTCAGGTTGCCGAAGAGGTGCTCGTGGATGCGCTGCTCGATCCGCTGACGCTGGGCGGCGCGATCCCGATCGGGTTGGCTGGCTGCTGCGCCGGGCTTGTCCTTGGCGTGGTCCTTACCCTTATCGTGGTGCTTGTCGTGATCCTTGTCATGACGCCCGTGGTCGTGCTGAGCAGCCGTGGGGCGATCGTGGTCATCCGCATGGCGACGCGGCTTGTCCTGGTCCGCCAGCGCTGTGCCGCCGATGAGCCCCGCGAGCAGCACGCCTGCGGCCATCATCCTGGCTGTGCCGTTCCACATAATTCGACGATCCTTTCCTTGCTGGAAGGCGATTTTCCGTATGTTACCTGAGGCTCAACGCCTGCAATGTTCTTTTATTGCGGCTCTTATGGGCCTCCGCCGGCCCATTGGCCCTCAGCCGGTGGAAGCCCTATGATTTTCTCCAGCCTCTGGCTCAGGCGACGGGTGGGGGACCAGCAAGGGGACACCCATGGCTTTGACCAAGGATCAGATCCTAGACCAGCTCAAGCAGGTGCGCGACCCGGAGCTGCACCGCGACCTGGTCACGCTCAATCGTGTCAAGCACGTGGCCTATTGCGACGGCTACGCCAGGATCCGCATCAGCCCGCCCCCGCAGGGGCAAGAAGCGCAGCAGCGGTTGACGCAGCAGGTGGAGGCCGCGGTGCGGGCGCTGGGCGACCAGATCAAGCAGGTGCAGGTGGAGTTCGAGGCGCAGCCCCAGTCAGCCGGCTCGCCCGACGCCTCCGCCCAAGCGCGCAAGCCGCAGGCCCCGTCCCAGTCTCAGTCTCAAGCCCAGGCGAGCAACCCCTTGCCCGACGTCAGCCACATCATCGCGGTGGGCGCCGGCAAGGGCGGCGTGGGCAAAAGCACGATCTCCGTCAATCTGGCCATCGCCCTGGCTCGCAGCGGCGCACGCGTGGGGCTGCTCGATGGCGATATCTACGGCCCGTCCATCCCCACCATGCTCGGCCTGGATCCAGGCGAGCACCCGCCCCGCACCCAGGGCAACAGCATCCTGCCTTTTGAAGTGCACGGCCTCAAGGCCATGACCATCGGCGCCCTGGTCGAGCAGGAAAAGCCCCTCATCTGGCGAGGGCCCATGGCCCACGGCGCGTTCCGTCAACTGGCCACGCAGACCGCCTGGGGCCCGTTGGATTACCTCATCATCGACCTGCCCCCCGGCACGGGCGACGTGCCCCTGACGATGAGCCAGCTCCTGCCGCTGACCGGAGCCGTCATCGTCTGCACCCCGCAGAAAGTCGCCCAGGATGACGCCAAGCGGGCGCTCCGCATGTTCCAGCAGCTTCAGGTTCCCGTGCTGGGCGTGGTGGAGAACATGAGCTACTTCATCGGCGACGACGGCAAGACCTACGACCTGTTCGGCCGGGGCGGGGCGGAAAAGATGGCCCACGCGATGGGCGTGCCGTTCCTGGGCGGCGTGCCCATCAGCATGCGGCTGCGCGTCAACTGCGACGCGGGCGACCCCGCCGCCAACTTCACCGAGGACGATCCCCTGGCCCGGGCGCTGGAGTCGCTGGGCCAGCGGCTCGTCGAGCAGGTCCGGGCGGCCCAAATGGAGGCCCAGCCGCCGACGCTGCACGTGCACTGATTTTCCCCGCTGGAGCAGCCAGCCATCGCCCCCGCCCAGGCAGCAGGTGGGGGGCAGGGGCCGGCTTATCCCGCGTGGCCCTCGAGGCCGACGGGCGCAACGGTTAACCGCCAGGCACGCTAGCATCCGATAATGCCTGTGTGAAACGGCTTGCGCTGGCATGGTTGATGCTCGCCCTGGTCTGCCCGCAGATCGGCAGGGCCCAGGTAGGGGCCTGGCTTGAGGGCGAGGCTGATGGCGAGGTCCAGGCCCTGGCCCGGGGGGCGGGCGTGAGCGTGCCTCCCTCGCGGCTCGTTCATCGCTTTGATTTTGAAGAAACCGACGACCGGGGCCGCAAGCTGGGGTTGGGGCAGCCGCTGCCCCAGCACTGGTACGTGATCGGCCGATCGCCTCAGACCGCCGACCCCAACTTCCGCCAACGGCCGCTGCACCAGGAGCTGATCCGCCGATCGGGCTTCCCCGCCTACACCCAGGTCCGGTTCGACCGTCAGCACAAAAGCTCAGGCGATTTCAGCTTCTACCTGGGCCTCGATGGCGGCAGCGCCGGAGCCTACCTGGAGACGGGCACCCTCCCCGCGGTGCCCGGCAGCGACTACCTCGTCACCGCCAGGGTGTTCACCACGCGACTGCGACACGCCGCGGCCTACCTGCGCGCCTACTTCATCGACGCCCAGGGGCGGCGGATCGAAGCCAGCGTCTCCCAGACCGAGCCGATCCGCACCTCCGGCGGATGGGCCGACGTCTCGGTCAAACTCGACGGCATCCACCGCGAGGCAGCGTGGATCGGCATGGAAGTCCTGCTCCAGCAGCCCCAGCCCCTCCCTCATCACCCCCTGGGCAACGAACAGATCGTGCTCCAGGACATCGACGCCGCGGCCTGGTTCGACGATATCTGCGTCTGGCAGGTGCCGCACGTGGAGGTCGGCTCGCAAAGCCCGGTGAACATCATCCACGAGCCGGACCACCCCCGCTTCGTCGCCAGCGTGCGCGATCTGGCCAATCACCACCTGCTGGCCACGCTGACCCTCTACGACCACCGGCTGCGCCCCGTGGCGACCTCAACCCACCCCCTCGGCGACGGCGCGCCGACGCGGTGGATCTGGGAGCCTCCCTTGCCCGGCCTGGGCTGGTACCTCATCGACCTCCAGGTCCGCGATCAGCAGCAAGCCGGCCAGCCCGGCTCGCCCCGGGCTGTCATGGCCCGCACCGTCAGCGCGGTCCTCTGGCTGCCCCAGGCCAGCAGCCTCCATCCCCTCGACGCCGGGCGGTTCTCGCTGACAGCCCAGGGGCTGCCCGATGACGAGCTGCGCCTGCTGCCGGACCTGCTCACCGCAGCCAGGATCTATCACGCCACCATCAGCGCCTGGAGCCCATCCACCACGCTGCTGAACCTGGAGGACCGGCTCAACCTCCTAGGCGAGCTGGTTCAGCGGACGATCACAACCGGCCACGAGTTGGCGATTTCACTGGACCCGCTGCCCAGCGAGCTGATCCAGTCCCGGCCCGTCCCGGAGGCGGTCGAGCCGCTGGAGGTGCTCCAGGCCCAGCCCCAGACCTGGGAACCCTACCTGCGCCCCATCCTGATGCGTTTCGGCCAGCAGATCCAGCAATGGCAGTTGGGCGACAACCAACGCGCCAGGGCGTTCTACAGCCCGGACCTGCCCGCACAGGTGGCCCGCGCCAGGGAGCGGTTCCTGGCCATGACCCCGCAGCCCCGGCTGATCCTGCCCTGGCGGCTGGATCAGGCCCGCCGGCCCGATTTGGATGAGCAGGGCATCACCTTCAGCCTCGACGTGCCGCCCGCGATCACAGCCCAGCGCCTTCAGGATCACCTGAAGGAGTGGGACAACCCCCCAGCGGACTACTGGCTGCACCTGCGCGAGCCGCCGGCCGACGTGGTGGCCCATCCCCAGCGGGCGATCGACCTGGCGATGCGGATGATCCACGCCTGGCAGACGGACGTAGGCAGGCTGACGCTGCCCCGCCCGTGGACGACCGGCCCGAGCCGGCGCATCAGCCTTATCCCCGATCCGCTGCTGGGCGTGTTCACCAACGTCGCCCACCTGCTGGCGGGTCGGCGGGTGGTGGGCGAGCTTGCCCTGGGCCAGGGCCTGCGGTGCTTGATCCTGGACGGACCCGCAGGCGGCATGCTCATCGCCTGGAACCACAGCGCCCCGCCCCAACGCGCCGCCGTGCAGCTTTACCTGGGCGAAACCCCCGTCGCGGTGGATATCTGGGGCAACCGCCAGCCCATCGACCTAAGCGAGGAGGGCCACCGCCTGGAGCTGGGCCCGTCCCCCACGTTCGTCACCGGCATCGACCCGCAACTGGCGATGTTCCGCGCCGGCTTTCAATTGAACGAGCCGTTCATCGTCTCCACGCAGGAGACCCACAAGCGGCAGATCACGCTGACCAACCCCTGGCCGCGCACCATCAGCGGCAACCTGGTGGTGACGGGGCCGCAGGGCTGGCAGATTCAGCCGGCCAGGCAGTTCTTCTCGATCGCCGCGGGCAAGACCACCACGCTGCCGCTGGAGATCCGCTTCCCCATCGTGGAGGTGGCCGGCCCCAAGGAGCTGACCGCCCGCTTCGATTTCACCGCCGATCGCCGCTATGTGGTGAACATGTCCACGCCGATGGAGGTGGGCCTGCCTGACTTCCACTTCGACGCGATCCTCTCGCTCAAGGATGGCAAGCAGCCCGACGCCCAGGACGTGATCGTCAGTTGCGTGATCACCAACGAAAGCGACCGGGCCGCGTCGCTGTACGTGTTCGCCAGCCTCGTCGGCCACGCTCGGCAGGAGCGGATCGTCTCCCGCCTGGAGCCGGGCCAGACGGTGGTTCGCCGCTTCTATTTCGAGGCCGCCAGCGAGCAGCTCCAGCAATACCCCCTCCGCACCGGCATCCGCGAAACCAACGGCCCAGCCATCCTCAACAAGCTGCTGATGCTGGGAAATACCGCCATCCCCGGCCGGTGAGCGAGCAAAAGAGAGGGTAGGGGGCAGACGGCAGGGGGGCAGGCGCCAATCGTAAACCCGCCCATTCTCAGCCCTTGCCCAGCAGGCGCAGGGCCTCGTCCAGGTCCTTGTCGCCCCGGCCGGAGAGGTTCACCACGATGATGCGGTCCTCCGGCAGCGACCTGGCCAGCTCCATCGTGTGGGCCAGGGCGTGCGACGATTCCAGCGCCGGGATGATGCCCTCCTGCTGGGCCAGCGTGGTAAAGGCGCGCAAGGCCTGCTCATCCGTGCAGGCGGTGTAGCGAGCGCGGCCGGTGTCGCGCCAATGGGCGTGCTCAGGCCCCACGCCCGGATAGTCCAGCCCCGCGGAAATCGAGTGCACCGGCGCGGTCTGGCCGTCCTCAT
>DASVCG010000234.1:0-3555 GCA_036381755.1 Phycisphaeraceae bacterium
CCAGGGCCATCCAGCGATCCACGCAGCAGTTGCGCCAGATCGCCATGCAGGACCCGCTGACCGGCCTGGGCAACCGCCGCTTCCTGGACGACCAGTTCGAAGCCCTGATCGAATCAGCCCGCGCCGCAGAGGCCGAGCTAAGCTGCGTGCTGATCGACCTGGACCGCTTCAAGGAGGTCAACGACACGCTGGGCCACCTGGCCGGCGACGAGCTGCTGACCCTGCTGGGCGAGCTGATCCGGGCCTGCGTGGGGCCGCAGGACATCGCGGTGCGGCTGGGCGGGGATGAGTTCCTCATCCTGCTGCCCGGGGCTGAGGCGGACCAGGCCCAGCAACTGGCCCAGCGGGTCCGCTGCCTGTTCCGACAGCAGGTCCGCACCATCCCCGCGGGGCAGTTGGAGCCGGACCTGTCAATCGGCGTGGCGGCCATGCGGCGGGACGGCTGCGCCACCGGCTGCGACCTCTTGGCC
Source organism: Phycisphaeraceae bacterium (assembly GCA_036381755.1). Classification (GTDB taxonomy): domain Bacteria; phylum Planctomycetota; class Phycisphaerae; order Phycisphaerales; family Phycisphaeraceae; genus DASVCG01. Next base: position 471 of record DASVCG010000234.1, read on the forward strand.
CAGGCCGACCAATACCTCTACCGCGCCAAGCGCAGCGGCCGGGGACAGGTGGTCGCCGCCTCGGAAAAACCCTAGATCCGCGTCAATTCCCCGCGGAATCCGCTGCGAAATCGTTTAGCATAGAGGGTTGGCCGATAGCCCGGCAGATCGGAGCCTCGCGGTGATTCCGCTGACCGATCCACAGATTCAGACCCGCCCCGGCTGGACGCGCCCCGCTGCGGTCGCGGGAGCGTTCTACCCCCAGGACGCCGCGGCGCTGCGCCGGCTGATCGAAACGCTACTCGCCCAGGCGGCCGCATCGACCCGCGGGCAAAAGCAGGCAAGCCGGCCGCCCAAGGCGATCATCGCGCCCCACGCGGGGTACCGCTACAGCGGGCCGGTCGCCGCCTCAGCCTACGCAGCGCTTGCGCCGCATCGCAGCAGCATCGAGCGGGTCATCCTGCTGGGCCCTTCGCACCACGCGCACTTTGACGGCCTGGCCGCCAGCTCCGCCGACGCTTTTGAGACGCCCCTGGGCCCAGCGCCGCTGGACCGGGAGGCGATTCATCGACTGCTTCGGCTGCCCTTCGTCCATATTTTCGACGAGGCCCACGCGCCCGAGCACAGCCTGGAAGCGCACCTGCCGTTCCTCATGCACGTGCTGAGCCGGCCGGAAGGCGACAACGACCCGCCGACCGGGGCAAGCTCAGCAAGCTTTGGCCTGGTGCCGCTCTTGTTCAACTCAACCCAGGCTGAGCAGGTGGCTGATGTGCTGGAGGAGCTTTGGGACGGGCCGCAGACGCTGATCGTGGTCAGCTCGGACCTGTCGCACTTTCTGGATTACGCCGACGCCAAGCGGGTGGATGGATACACCGCGGAAGCGATCACCCGCGCCTGGCCGTGGCGCATCGGCCCCAAGCAGGCCTGCGGGCACACCGCCATCCAGGGGCTTTTGCTGGCGGCGCAGCATCACGGGCTTGAAGCGCAGGCGGTGGACCTGCGCAACAGCGGCGACACCGCTGGGCCGCGCGACCGGGTCGTCGGCTATGGAGCCTTCCTCTTTGCCTGACGCGGAAGACCCCAGCATCGAAGCGGGCCCGGAAGAGGCCCCGACGCTCAACCAGGAGGAGCGCAGCATCCTGCTGGACCTGGCCCGCGGCGCCGTGGCGCACAGCGTGCGCTGCCGTCGGCCGCTGGAGGTGGACCCGCAGCGCTACCCGCTGGCCCTGCGCCTGCCGCGGGCGGTGTTCGTCACGCTCACCCGCCAGGGCCGGCTGCGCGGCTGCATCGGCACGCTCAAGCCCGTCGCCACGCTGGCGCAGGACACCGCCCGCAACGCCTTCGCCGCGGCGCTGCGCGACCCGCGATTCGCCCCCGTCACCCTCGCTGAGCTGGACCGCATCGAGGTGGAGCTTTCCGTGCTCGGCACGCCTCAGCCCATCCGCTTCGCCGACGAAACCGACCTGCTGCGGAAGATCCGCCCCCACCGCGATGGCCTGATCCTGGAATGCAGCGGCAGGCGCGGCACGTTCCTGCCCTGCGTCTGGCAGCAACTGCCCGAGCCCCAGGCCTTCCTCGACCAGCTCAAGCACAAGGCCGGCCTGCCCCTGGGCCCCCTCTCCGCCTCCGCCTGCGTGTGGCGATACACCGCCTTGTCCATCCCCGGCCCGGCCGCTTCATGATTGGCGGGATGATTAGCGGGGCGTGTCAGCGGCTCGGGTCTGCGGTACCATGGCGGCGATTCGGCTCGGGGGCCGGCGTTCTTTCTGGAGATTCGCTGCGCTTGCTGTTCGCCTCGCCGCCTTATTCGCTGGAGCATCCGCCGGTGACGCAGCGATTGCGCGCGCAGCTCCGCCGAACCGCCCCCGTGCGGTGGATCTACCGCTGGCGGCGCAACCGCATGGCGGACGTGTTCGTGCTCTCGTTCCCCAAGTGTGGGCGGACGTGGCTGCATGTGATGCTGGGCAAAGCCATCGCGCTGCACCATGGCCTGGAGGTGCCCGGCGTGGTAGACCTCAAGAAACTGCCCGCGCAGTGCCCCGGCCTGGTGCGCATCCGCTTCAAGCATGACGACAACCCGCACTTCAAAGCCCCGAACGAGCTGGTAGCCCGCAAGGACGAGTACCGCGACCGCCGAGTGGTCCTGCTGGTGCGCGACCTGCGCGACACGGTCGTCTCAGCCTACTTTCAGATGACCAAGCGCGAGAGCCGCTACCGCTTCGACGGGAGCCTGGACGCGTTCTTGCACTGCCCGCGGGGCAGCATCGACACGATGATCCGCTTTTACCAGATCTGGGCCGATCAGCGTCACGTGCCCGCGGGGTTCTTGCTGGTGCGGTACGAGGACCTGCACGCCGACGCAGCGGGCCAGCTTCAGCGCGTGCTGGACTTCGTGGGCCTGACGGGCGTGGAGGACCAGGTGATCCGCCAGGCGGTGGAGTTCGCCAGCTTTCAGAACATGCGTCGATTGGAGCGTGCCGGCACCGCCACAACCAGCCGCCTGCGCCCGGGCGACCCGAGCGATCCGGAATCCTACAAGACCCGCCGGGGCAAGGTGGGCGGGTACGTCGATTACCTGAGCCCCGAGCAGGTCGCTCTGCTGGACCGGCGCATCGCGCAGGAGCTGCCAGCGTTCTACGGCTATGGGCCCCAACCCGCGGCTGAGCCGGTGGAAACAGGCCCCGGCACCTCATCCGCCCAGCCTGTTGGTTGAGCGGACCAAGCTCAGCCGGCCCCGCTCGTCGAACGTGTAGCTCGTGCGGGACTCCAGCGTGCCCGTGTCGTCCAGGCCGGCGTAGACCGCCTTGCCCGTCTGCACCGTCGCCTCGTTCACCCCGTCGCCGTCGGCGTCGTAGCTGTAGACCGTGTGCCGGTCCTCGGCCGTGCCCGCGGCGTCGAACGTCTCGCTCAGCAGCCGGTCGTTGGCGTCGTAGACGTAGGTGGTCGTCTGCTCCACGCTGCCGTCGCCGCCGAGGTCCTTGAGCTGCTCCAGCCGGTTGCCCGCCCCGTCGTAGTCGAACCCGGTGGTGTAGTCCAAGCTGTTGTCCGATGCGTCGAGCTGCTCCTCGATCAGGCGATTGAGCCTCATAATCTTACTGGCTCTTCG
>DASVCG010000235.1:0-3064 GCA_036381755.1 Phycisphaeraceae bacterium
ACGCGAGTTACTACAGGCAGGCTTTATTCGCCCAGCGGGTATGATCGCTGGTGTAGTGCTTGAAAAGCACCTGGCGCAGGTCTGTACCAACCACAATCTCAAATTAACGAAGAAGCGGCCGACTATCAGTGATTTCAATGATACGTTGAAAAACAATAAGGTCATTGATACAGCCACATGGAGGCACATTCAACGACTCGGTGATCTACGAAACCTCTGTGCTCATAACGGTGACCGTGACCCGGCGGAGGACGAGGTGGACGAGTTGATTCGAGGTACGGAGAAGTACACCAAGTCATTGTTTTGACGAATTGGTGCATTGGCCTTGAACTACCTGTATGGCGGGGTGGGTCCTTGCCCCGACCCGCACAGCCGTGACTATCGCCCGCGAAGTCAGCAAGCCGATACATCTTGAGTGGCTGATGCATCCTCTGCCCCTGGTCGATCGCGGGCGACGCTCGCGCAGGTGTACGGCAACCGCAGGATGGCGGCGCTGGTGGGGCTGGGCTTCGCCTCGGGGCTGCCGCTGCAGCTCACCGGCCGAACGCTGACCGCCTGGCTCAGCGTCGAGCGGGTGGACGTGGCCGCCATCGGGCTGCTGAGCCTGGTCGCCTGGCCCTACGCGCTCAAGTTCGTCTGGGCGCCGCTGATGGATCGCTACGCGCTGCCGGGGCTGGGCCGTCGGCGAGGCTGGCTGCTCTTGACGCAAGCGCTGGTGGCCGCGGCGATGATCGCCATGGCGATGGTCGGCCCGGACGCGGGTCAGCCCGGCAGCCTGATCGCCCTGGCGGCAGCGGCGCTGGCGCTGGCCTGCTTCAGCGCCAGCCAGGACATCGTGGCCGACGCCTACCGCACCGACATCCTCAAGCCCGCGGAACTGGGTGCCGGCGCCGCGGTTTTCGTCACCGGCTATCGCGTCGCGCTGATCCTCGCAGCGGGCGGCGCGATCGCACTGGCGCAGTGGATCGGCTGGCGGGCGGTTTACCTGATGCTGGCGGCCTGCATGGGCGTGGGGCTGGCGGCTACGATCCTGGCGCCGCGCCCGGCAAGCGAGCCCGTCCCGCCCACGCTGCGCGACGCTGTCGTCGAGCCTTTCATCCAATTCACCCGACGCCACCGCGGACGCACCATCTTGCTGCTTCTGGTCGTCGTGCTGTTCAAGCTGCCCGATGAGCTGGCCCGCCCGATGATCATGCCGCTGCTTTTGCAGCACCTGCGCCTGGAGCAGGCGATGGTGGGCCTGGCTGAAAGCGCCTCGCTGGGGCTGACCATCATCGGGGCGCTGCTCGGCGGGGCGATTGTAGCGCGATGGGGCCTGGTCCGGTCCCTGGCGCTGTTCGGCGTTCTTCAAGCCATAAGCAACGGCGGATTCTGGGTGCTCAGCCATCAAGGCGGCGGCATGGGGCTCATGTTCACCGTCATGGGCGTCGAGAGCCTCTGCGCCGGGCTGGTGACCGCGGGGTTCCTCGCCTTCCTTATGAGCCTGTGCGATCAGCGATACTCAGCGTTCCAGTTCGCGCTGCTCACGAGCCTGATGGCGCTGGTCCGCCCGATGCTCGGCGCGCCCACAGGCTTCCTGGTGGAGCGGATGGGCTACGACGGGTTCTTCGCGGCCACGATCCTGGCGGGCCTGCCGGCGATGCTGCTTCTGCCCGCCGTGCGCGAGCCCGATCAGGACGTCCAGAACAACACCGCCTGCCCCGCGTGCGGCCAGCTACTGACGGACCGCGCTTCGCAGCAATGCCCCTCCTGCGGCGCCCCCTTGCCCCAGGGCCCCGACCGCCCCAGCCTGAGCCAGGTGCTGGCCGATTAAAAGCCAGCGTCAGATCGTTGCCGAGCGGTTTATCTTCTCTGCTGGTTTCGCGTTCTATTCCGCCAGGTCCACCACGCGGCGGTAGTTGGCCTGGAAAAATCGCGTCCAGGCCAGGCGATCTTCCAGCAGGCGGTCCTCGCCCGCGCTGCCGGCGTAGCGCTGGATCAACCGCTCATGAAACGCGCGCAGCGTCTGCACCACCTGCTCATGGTCGCGGTGGTCCTCATCCGCCAGGGCGTCCTGCCAGTGCTGCTCCAGGTCGTCCGGCCAGGTCAGCTCAAGCTCAGGCGGCATGCGGTCGAACAGCTCCAGCATCGCCCGTCGGCGGGGGTGATCCTCGGGCGTGCGCTGGATGGCCCGCCAGGCCGCGGTCAGGTCGTCGTGCACATCGATGCCCAGGGCGTGGGCGACCGGGGCGACCATGCCGTAAAAGTCGGGCATGGCAGGGGGGATCGGGCGCGACGCGCCAAAGGGGTCCACTTCCGGATCGCTCCAGAATTGCTTCTCCTCGGGCGTGTAAAGATCGCGGCGGGCCGGCAGGCGGCGCAGCTCAAACCGCCGGGGCCCCTCCGGCGTGCCGACGCGACGCTGCCACAGCCCCTGTGCCGGGCGCGACAAAAGCCAGGCGACGAAATGGTTAGCCAGCTCCCTGTGCGGTGCGCCGCGGATGACGCTGATGGGGTCCGCGGTCGTGGTGGTCAGGAAAGGCGGGTCGACGTAGCCGACGCGCGACTCGCCCCCCGCCGCGATGGCGCCGGCCTGAAATCGGCCGTAGAAGTCGATGCACATCCCCGCTGCCGCTTCGCCCGCGGAAACGTCCACCGGCACCTTGCTGGCGCTGCTGGTGAAGTAACGCGCGTTGGCGAAGATCCGCCGCAGCAGCCGCCAGCCCTCGTTCCACCCCAGTCGGCGGAGGATCACGTTGTACGCCGCGGCGATCGAGCCGGAGTGCCCCGGGTCGGCCAGGCCGATCCAGCGGGCGTACCGCGGATCAGCCAGATCCGCCCAGGTGGTGGGCTGAGGGAGCTTGAGCATCGCCAGCACGTCGCGGTTGTAGACGATGCCGAAGCTCGACAGCGCCGCGCCGACCCAATACCCCTCGGGGTGGTAAAGCCGCTCGCCGCCGATGGTGGGTTCGGGGAAGACTTCTTCCAGCAGGCCGGAGGGCAGCTCGACGGGAACGGTGGCGGAGATGCGGACCGTCCGGCCGTCGCGCTGGAGGGTGATGCCGCGGGCTAGTTGGTTGTGTTC
>DASVCG010000236.1:0-2669 GCA_036381755.1 Phycisphaeraceae bacterium
GAGGCGTGGATCGTGCCGAACACCAGGTGGCCCGTCTCAGCCGCCTGCAACGCCGCCTCGAACGTCTCGCGGTCGCGCATCTCGCCGATGAGCACCACGTCGGGGTTCTCACGCACCAGCGCCTTGAGCGCGACGGAGAACGTGGGCACGTCGATGCCCACCTCCCGCTGGCTGATGATCGCCTTGTCGTCCCTGAACAGGTACTCGATCGGGTCTTCGATGGTGACGATGTGGCACGCCCGCGTCTTGTTGATGTGCTGGATCATCGACGCGATGGTCGTGCTCTTGCCGCTGCCGGTGATGCCGCACAGGAGGACCAGCCCCTGCTGAAGCTCAGCGATCTGCCGGCACACCGGAGGCAGGTGGAGCTGCTCAAAATCCAGGATCTCGGCGCTGACCCGCCGCGCCGCCACCCCGCTGCGCCCTCGCGTGCGGAAGATGTTGACGCGGAAGCGGTTCTCCGAGTCCAGGTCCACGCCCAGGTCGATCGAGCCGTGCTCAGCGTAGTACTGCCACTGCGTCGGCGTCAGCGAGTCCTCGATCCACTTCTCAAACTCGACGCTGTCCAGCGGCGGCGTCTCCAGGCTCTTGAGCTTGCCCCGCAGCCGCAGCTTGGGCACCTGGCCGCCCCGCATGATCAGGTCCGACGCCTGGAACCGCACCGCCGCTTCGAAAAACTTCCGCAGCGGAGTATCAGTCATCGACCGACGCTCGCTGATGTGATCCACAGGAACAGGGTCGTCGGACAGAGTCATCGGATTCACGGATATTCCTTGATTACATCATCATGGACAGTCGCTACAGCAGGTTGCGGATCCTCGCAGGCCGCGCGGGTCGGCATCCAGGCAGGGTGCGGGTCGCCTACTACCCCGCATCGTACCATGCTGGCGGAAAACCCGTATCCCTGTCAAGTCGGTCGATCTCCTGCCAACGCCTGGAGCCGCCTCGACTAGCGGATCGGGCCGTTTCCTGCCCGCGCCGGCCCCACCGGCCCGTCTAGCCCGCCTGGCCCGGTCACAGCCGCTCCAGCCGGACCGGCAGACCCGCCTGGGCCAGGTACTCCTTGGCCTGCCGAATCGTGTATTGCCCGTAATGGAAGATGCTGGCGGCCAGGACCGCGTCAGCCTGAGTCTGCGTGAGCACCTGCCGCATGTGCTCGGGGCTGCCGCAGCCGCCCGAAGCCACCACCGGCACGTCCACCGCCTCCGCCACCAACCGGGTCAGCTCGATGTCGTAGCCGTTCTTGGTGCCGTCAGCGTCCATGCTGGTGAGCACGATCTCGCCGGCGCCCAGCTCCACGACGTGCTTCGCCCACGCCACCGCCTCCAGGCCGGTGGGCTTGCGTCCGCCGTGGGTATGCACCTCGAACACATACGGCCGGGGCTGGGGGTCGGCAAAGCCCACGTCCCGCCGGTAGCGCTGGCCGAACTCCTGAGCCGGCACGCGCTTGGGATCGATGTTCACCACCGTGGCGCATCGGCCGAACCGCCGGGCCGTCTGCGTGATGATCGAAGGGTCCACCACCGCGGCGGTGTTGATGCTCACCTTCTCCGCGCCGGCCTGGATCAGCGCCGTCACGTCCTCGATCGTGCGGATCCCCCCGCCCACCGTGAAGGGCATGAAGCACTGCTGGGCGACCTGACGCACCACCTCCAGCATGATGCCCCGCTGCTCGTGGCTGGCGGTGATGTCCAGAAAAACCAGCTCATCCGCGCCGGCTTCGTCATAGGCGCGGGCGATGGCCACCGGGTCGCCCGCGTCGCGCAGATTCACGAAATTAACACCCTTGACCACGCGGCCGGCGTGGACGTCCAGGCACGGGATGATGCGGTGCGTCAGCAAGCCGCGGATTGTAGCACCTGCCCCCTACCGCGTGAACGCCCCTCGGAACACGCCTGGAATATTCCCCGGAACGCCCCCCGCCCCTGGATGACCGCCCCGCCCGATCAGAGCCGCTGGATGACCGCGCCCGCGAAGGCGTCGGTGCTCAGGTCGCCCCCGATGTCGCGGGTCTTTTGATTCTGGGCCAGGGCCAGGTTGTAGGCGTGCTTGATCCGCTGGGCGACCTGTCGGCAAAAGTCGTCCTGCTGGGTCTGGCACAGGTGATTGAGCATCATCACCGCGGACATGAGCATCGCCAGCGGGTTGGCGATGCCCTGGCCTGCGATGTCGGGGGCCGAGCCGTGCACCGCCTCGAAGACAGCGTCCTGATCGCCGATGTTGGCCCCGGGCACCACGCCCAGCCCGCCCACCAGCCCCGCGGCCAGGTCGCTGACCACGTCGCCGTAGAAGTTCTCCATCAGCAGGATGTCGAACTGGGTGGGGTCCTGCACCAGCTTCATGCAGCCGGCGTCGATGATCCGCTCCTCGTAGGAGATCTGGGGGTATTCGGTCTGGTGGACCTGCCGGGCGCTGCGGAGGAACAGCCCGTCGGTCTGCTTCATGATGTTGGCCTTGTGGAAGACCGTGACCTTCCGCCGATTGCGCTGCTGGGCGTACTGAAAAGCCTTGCGGGAGATGCGGATGCACGCCTGGGCGGTGGCGACCTTGAGGCTGGTGACCACGCCGGGCACGATCTCGTTCTCGATGCCGCTGTAAAGCCCCTGCGTGTTCTCGCGGAAGATCACCAGGTCCACGTTCTGGAACCGCGTGGGCACGCCGTCGAGCGA
>DASVCG010000237.1:0-4015 GCA_036381755.1 Phycisphaeraceae bacterium
TTGAGGAAATCGCCGCGAATACGGCCGCAGTAGCTGGCGGTGGGCAAAAACCCCACATCATTGGCCAGCGCCCCCAGGTCGCCCACGTGGTTAGCGACGCGCTCCAATTCCAGCGCCACGCCGCGTAGCGTCTGGGCGCGGGGTGTTTTCCGACAGCGGGCCAGCGCTTCGATCACCTGGCAGTAGGCGGTGGCGTGGGCGATGGTCGAATCGCCCGCGAGCGTTTGGACGTAGTGCATGGATCGTTTCGTCGGCCCGCCGATCATGGCTTGTTCGACGCCGCGGTGCTGGAAGCCCAGCGCGATCTCCAGGTGGAACACCCGCTCGCCGTGGCACTGGAAGCGGAAGTGGCCCGGCTCGATGACGCCCGCGTGAATCGGCCCCACCGCCACCTCGTGCACCTGGTCGCCTTCGACGCGGAAGAAATCGACCACCGCGGGCAGAATCGGCTGATCCGCTGAACGGCCCCAGGCGTCGCGGCCCGTCCACGAGCGGTGGTAGCGCACCGGCTTGAGCCACGGGTGGCCCAGCGTCGTAAGGCCGAACTGCTCAGCAATCTCGCGCTCGAACAGATGCACCTGCGGGCAGCGAGGCGTCAGCGAGGGGAACGTTTGGCCCTCCAGTTGCGTCCGCCCCACACGAAGCCGGTTCTGCGCATCGTCAGCGAGCACAGCGTAGAGCCACGTCGCCTGCCCGGATGGGTCCGAGACGCCGAACATCGCTGCCACGCGCTGGCCCGCAGCCACGCCGTCGAGCATCGCGCGGCCCCAATCGTCCATCGCCAGCGTCGGGATCGATTCCAACTCAACCGCCCTGCCGTTGATCAGTGTCGCCAGGCTCAGGTCTGCTCGGGTCACGGCCGGCCCTCCAGAAAGCGGACTGCCTCGTGGAGCAGATCGTCCAGCGGGGCGGGGATGAACAATCCCAGGCCCAGCGCAAACAGCATCAGGGCCATGACGGGTGCTGCGGTCAGCAGGCCGTCGCGGTAAGGCGTGCTGCGCGCTTCATCGGGAACAGGGCCCTGGACCACCCGCAGCACCGTCGCGCCCATCCCGATGAAGACCACCAGCAGCAAAACGAGGAACAGGCCCGCGATGATGAACCGGCCCGCATCAAACGCGCCGTTGAGGATGGCGAACTCGCTGACGAACAGCCCAAACGGCGGCGAGCCGGTGATTGCCAGGAAACCCGCCAGAAACATCGCCCCGGACAAGGGCAGCCGCTGCATCGCGCCGCTCACCCGGTCGGTGCTCTTGCTGGCGTAGGCGCGATGGATGTTCCCCGCGGAAAGAAACAGCACGCCTTTGGTCAGACCGTTGGTCACCACGTGCAGCAGCGTCCCCCAAAGCGCCGGGCCGCCGATGCCCAGCCCCAGCGCCAGGATGCCCATATGCTCGACGCTGGAGTAGGCCAGCATCCGCTTGAAGTCGCGCTGCCCGACCATGAACAAGCCCGCCACCGCCATGGAAAGCAGGCCCATCAAGAGCAGCAGCCGCGACGCATAGGCAGCCTCGCCCGCGGTCCAGACGATGTGATAGACGCGCAGCAGGGCCAAAAACGCGCAACTGGTGACGCCCCCGGCAAAGACCGCCCCCACCACCCCCGGCGCCTCGCCGTAGGCATCGGGCTTCCACGTGTGCATCGGCGCCAGCCCCATCTTCGTGCCATAACCCACCAGCAGCAGGACAAACGCTGCGTGGAGCCACGGCTTGGACAAGCGCGGCGCTTCACGCAATAGCTCCTCCAGCGTCAACGAGGACTCCACTCCGCCATGCAGCGACGCGTACGCCAGGAAGAACGTCCCCAGCATCGCCAGCGCCACGCCCACCGAGCTTACCAGCAGGTATTTCCAGGTGGCTTCGATGCTGCGCTGCGTGCGGTTGAAATAGATCAGCGGTGCGGTCAAAAGAGCGGTGGCCTCGATCGCCACCCACATCAGGCCCAGGTGGTGCGACCAGGTCACCAGGCTCATGGTCCCCAGGAACGCCAGCAGGCAGGCGCAGAACACGCGGTTGGACCGCTCCGGCCGGCAGCGCAGGTAGCCCACCGCGTAGAACGAGCACAAGAAAAAGAGCGTGCTCACCATCGCCAGGATCAGGCGGGCGGGCGGGTCGAGCACCAGCCAGGCTGTGCTGGCGGTCAGGTCCGGCCGGCTGATCGTGAACACGACTCCCGCCAGGTGCATCGCGGCGGTCAGGGGCAGCAGCCACGGCCGCAGGCGGTTGGAGGGAACCGCTGCGGCGAGCGCGGCCATCACCAGGGGCATCAGGATCAAGACGAACGCCATGGTCAGTCCTTCAGCACCGCCAGCCGGCGCGTGTCCATCGAGTCGAACGCCCGGTTGATGTGGTTGACGATGATGCAGATCACGAAGATGCCCACCAGCAGGTCCAGCAGCACGCCCATCTCCACCACCAGCGGCATGGCCTCGATCAGCAGCATGCCGAAGATGAAGATGCCGTTCTCCAGCACCAGATAGCCCACGACCTGGCTCAGCGCCTTGAAGCGCGTGGTCAGGAGGATGAAGCCCACCAGCACGGTGGCGATGGAGGTGGGCACCATCAGCGAGCCGTCATGGCGGTCCGCCAGGGGCAGCCAGTTGGCCAGAAGCAGGGCGAAGGCGGTCGCCATCGCGCCGAGGATGATCGAGGGCAGCAGGCCGATCAGCGGCTCGACCTCGCGCTTGATCTGCGCATCGCGCAGCGCGCGGATCATGATGGCGGGGATCGCCACGCCCTTGATGACGACTGCCGCCACCGCCGCCATCACCGCCGGCACCGTCACATGCTCGTGGGCCAGCAGCGGGATGACGCCCAGCAGCACGCCCTGCGCCGCCACGGTGCGGATCACCGCCAGGATGCGGCTGGTGCCCAGGGCGAAGAGGTTCATCACCAGGATCAGCACCAAAATCGCGTTGAGCAGGTGGGTCATCCGCGTCACCTCACCAGCAGGAGGAAGCCAAAGCCGCAAAAGAGCGTCGCCGCCACCAGCAGGTACGGCACGTGCCGCATCTGAAGCCGGGCCATCACCGATTCCACCACGCCGATGACCACCGCCAGGCCCAGCATCTGGGCGATGAACAGCGCTGCGTCGAGCCAGGGCGTGCCGGTGGTCCACGGGATCATCACGTGCAGCAGCACCGCGCCCAGCACAAAGAGCTTCATCGCCGCTGCGTAGTGGATCACGCCCAGCAGCGGCCCGCTGTGGTCGAGCACCATGACCTCGTGGATCATCGTCAGCTCCAGGTGGGTGTTCGGATCATCCACGGGGATGCGGCAGGTTTCCGCCAGCATCACGATGAACAACCCCAGGGCCACCAGCACCAGCGGCGCAACCACCGCTGCTGAGAACCCTCCTGCCGGGCCGTGGAGCATGTCCGTCAGCTTCAGCGAGCCTGATAGCTGCGCCAGCACCAGCAGGGCAAAGAAGAGCGCCGGCTCGCTCAGGCAGGCGAAGGTCGCCTCGCGTGCCGCGCCCATGCCCTCGAAGGGCGATCCGGTGTCCAGCGCCGCAGCCGTTGTGAAGAATCGAGCCAGCGCGAGCAGATAAGCCAGCAGAATCAGGTCGCCGGCGAATGCGATTGGCGCTTCCCACGCCCCCACCGGCACCAGCAGCCCCGCCAGGAACACCGCCGCCAGGGTCACCGCCGGCCCAGCGAGGAATACCCATGTCGTCGTCTTGCTGAGCACCAGGCCCTTGCGCATGAGCTTGGCCAGGTCGTAATACGGCTGAAGCACAGGCGGGCCTGTCCGCCCAGCGAACCGGGCTTTGGTCTTGTTGATCACGCCCAGCAGCAGCGGGGGCAGAATCAGCAGCAACAACACCTGGACCATCTTCTCAATCATGGCCCACCCCCAGCGCCCCCCACGCCAGCAGCACGATCACGATGACCAGCACATAGAGCACGTACCGATGCGTCTGCCCCTGCTGCAAAACGCGCAGCCACAGCAATCGCCGCTCAGTCGCATCGAACGCTGGCCGCACCAGCCGATCCAACACCACGTCCGGCACAGCC
>DASVCG010000238.1:0-4384 GCA_036381755.1 Phycisphaeraceae bacterium
CTGGCGATGATGAGCGTGGTGGCGGTGTCGCTGTACAGCAGCCTGCGGGTGGGCATGACGGCGCAGGCCGCAGCGGATCGCGCGCTACAGTCGGCACGGTCGATGGACGCTGCTGCTGAGGCGATCCAGCGCGACCTGCAAGCGGCGATGCCGCCGAGCGGGCTGCTGGCGGGCCAGTTCCTGGGCGAAAGCAGCCTCGCCGCGGACGGGAACCAGGCCGACTGGATGCGGTTCGTCACCTGCACCGCTGTGGCGGACATCACCTACGAAGGCGTGGACCTGACCGGCAGCGACGCCGCGGTGGTGCGCGATCAGCCGATCAACAGCGGGCTGGAGCAGGTCGAATATGCGCTGGTCGAAGACGCTTCGACCGGGCAGCGGAACCTGGTTCGGCGTGTCACGCGCAACCTGCTGGCGCAGGAGCAGCCCCAGCCGGAGGAAACGATCATCGCTTCGGGCGTTCGGGCGATGCGGCTGCGATACTTTGACGGCTCAAGCTGGCTGACGCGCTGGGACTCGACGACGCAGGACAACCGCCTGCCGCTGGCGGTGGAGCTGGCGCTGCTGCTGGAGCCGCCCGGCGCCGCAGCCGGCAGCAACGCGCAGCCGATGACCGTGGTGCGGCTGTTTGAGCCGATGGCCGCTGAGGCCGACCAGACCACGCGCGTGCTGCGATAATGGGCCGGCGATCATGAGGAAGCGGATGGTTTTCACGAAAAACAGCATGCGTCAGCGGGGGGCGTGGCCGCGGCGCTGCGCGGGCAGCGTGCTCATCATCACGCTGCTGATCGTGCTGGCGCTGGCGACGCTGGCGGTGGTGCTGGCGCGGTCGGTGCGGGTGGAGGCGCTGGCGGTGTCGAACCGCCTGGCCTCGGCACAGGCCGCCGCCGCTGCTGAGGGCGCTGCCGCAGCGGTCCTGGCCCTGGGCGATGAGCTGCCCAGCGACGTGATCCCCGTAGGCACGCAGGACGCCGACACGGATGACGATGCGGCGCTCACCAGCGTCGCCTGGCTGTTGCGTCCCAACTTCGATGACGACACCACCTACGCCTTCGGCCTGACCCACGAGGCGGGCAAGGTCAACATCAACACCGCTCCTGCCGACATGCTCCTGAGATTGCCGTGGATGACCGAGGAGATCGTCGCCGCCATCCTCGACTGGCGCGACGCGGATGATGAGCCCACGCCCAGCGGCGCTGAGAGCGACTACTACCTGTCGCTGCCCGAGCCTTACCTGGCCAAGAACGACGCGTTCGAAACCGTCGAGGAATTGCTGCTGGTCCGCGGCATCACCGCGCGCGAGCTTTACGGCGAGGACGCCAACCGCAACGGCGTGCTCGACCCCAACGAAGACGACGGTGAAGTGCTAGACCCGCCCGACAACGCCGACGGCAAGCTCGACCGCGGCCTGATCGATTTCGTCACCGTCTACAGCCGCGAGCCCGACACCGCGCCCGACGGCCAGGAGCGCGTGGACGTGAACCGCGTGCAGGACACCGACCGCCTGGCTCAGCTCGCGCAGCAACTGCTCCCCGCGGACCGCGCCACCCAGGCCGTCGCCGCCATCGCCAGCCATCGGCCGTACCAAAACCTGATCGAGCTTTTCCTGGAAACCGAGCTGCCCGAAGAGGATTTTGCGGTGCTGGAGCCGTATCTGACGTGCAGCGTTTTGCCGGGTCAGGATGGGGGAAACCCTGCGCAAATGTCGCCCAGCCGTATTGACATCAACACCGCGCCGCGCGAGGTGCTCTTGGCGCTGCCGGGGCTGGATGAGAGCGATGTCGATGCGCTGCTGGCCTATCGCGCCGGCGCCGCGGACGCCTCGGCGACGGGCGACCAGGCTGGCGGGGATCTCTCCAGCATCGCCTGGATCACGCGCGTGCTGGATCGGGAGAAGGCCATTGCCGTCGGCGGGCTGGTGACGACGCGCTCTTATCAGCGCGCCGCGGATATCGTGGCTGCTGCGCCGCGCGGGCGGGGCTTTGAGCGCTACCGGCTGGTGTACGACACGTCGTCCGATCCGCCGCGCGTGCTGCTGTGGCAACGGCTGACGCACCTGGGCTGGCCGCTGGAGCCCGAGCTGCTGGACCAGCTCCGTGCCGGCGCGTCGGTATCGGAGTTGATGCAGACCACGGATCGGGGAGGGCTCTGAATGATGCGCATCAGCAGCCGCACCGCGCTGGGGCTGGCGCTGGAACCGGGCCGAATGGTCCTGGCCCAGGTGCGCCTGGGCGCGCGTCCGGTGGTGACAAGGGTGGCGCAGTTGACGCTGGAGCAGGGCCTGGATCAGGCAGAGCCCGCGGCGTTGGGCGCGCAGCTTCAGCAGCTTCTTCGGCAGCGTCGCATCACCGCCAAGCGCGTGGTGATCGGCCTGCCGGCGCTGTGGGTGATGCACCGCCAGGTCCATGTGCCGCCGGCTCCATCAACGGCGCTGGCGGGCGTGCTGCGCCTCCAGGCGGAGCGCGTCCTGGCGGCGGATCCGCGCGAATTGGCGATGGATTTCATCCCGCCCGCCGCCGCTGCCGCGGATGCGCCTCAGCCCGTGCTGCTGATCGGCGCTGCCAGGCGGAGGGTGGAACGGGCGGTGGCGGTGGCGCAGGCCGCGGGCCTGACGGTCGAAGCGGTGACGGTCTCCATCCTCGCCTTGGCGCAGTCGCTGGCGCGATCCCAGGACGCTGAGCTGATCGCGCATGTCCGCGATCACGCGATGGAGTGGGCGGTGCAGCAGGGCGGGGCGCTGCGGCTGATGCGCCACACCACGATGCCCGATGCGGACGAGTCCGCCTCGCCGGTGGACGTGGCCGCGGCACTGCGTCAGGCGATGACCGTGGAGCCCCTGGCTGCGGAGGCGTACCGCGTCGAGCATCTGCGCCTCGTCGATGCGCACGGGCTAAACGAACCGCAGCTTGTCAGCCTGGCGCGCGCGGTGGGCCTGGATGCGGCTCAGCGCGTGGACCTGGCGGAGCTGGCGCACCTGCCCGCGGAGGTTCTCGACGGCCAGACGCCGGCGCAGCAGTTCGCCCCAGCCATCGCGCTGGCGCGGGGGGCGGATCGGCGTCAGCGACCAGTGGTGGACCTGCTTCACTCCCGCCTGACGAGCCCGCCCCGTCGATACCTCGGGCCGCGCCAGCGGGCAGCGGCGCTGGTGGCGCTGCTGCTGGCAGCGGGCCTGGGCTGGTTGGTTATGACCGTCCGGTCCGAAGCTCAGGAGGTCGAGTCGCTGCGTCAGCAACTACAGGAACTGGAGCCGACACTCAAGGACGCCCAGCGGACGCTCGAGCAGGTGCGATTCGCCCAGCGATGGTTCCAGGCCCGGCCGGCGCTGATGGACTGCCTGCGCCAACTGTGCCTGGCGTTTCCCGATGAGGGCATTCAGGCCACGGAGCTGACGTGGCAGGATTCGGGCCAGGCCGTCCTCACCGGCCGCGGCGCGGACACGCGCATCGTGCTGGAGCTGCGCGACCGATTGCAGCACAGCGACGCTTTCGGGCAGGTCAAGCTCAACTACCTGCGCGAAGCCGGCGGACGCGATGCTGCGCTCTCATCGCGTGCTGGAAGCTCCACCCAGATCGGCTTCTCCCTCAGCTTCGGCTACGCGTCTGGCGGATCAGCCGGCCGATCGACGGGCGAGCCGCTCACCAGCTCCGCAGGGGCGGGAGGCCCGCGATGAATCTGAGTCGGCGTGAGCGCATGATCGGCCTGGCGGCGCTGATCGCGGTGGCGCTGTTGGCAGCGGACCGCCTGCTGCTGTCGCCGCTGCTGGAAAAGCGCGAAGCGATGGCGATGGAGCGGGCCGCTTTGACCGAGGAGTTGGACCGGGCCTTGTTGCTGATGCGATCCCGGCGGGAAGCGATGAGCCAGTGGCGTCGGATGACCGATGAAGCGCTGATCCAGGATCAAGCCGCTGCGGAGAGCCGGCTGCTTCACGCTTTGCGCACCTGGTCGCGCCAGAGCCGGCTGTCGCTGCACACCGTTCAGCCCGAGCGGGCGCACAGCGAGCACGGCATGCAGGTGATCGCGCTACGTGCCGGCGCAAGCGGCGACATGGCCGCGGTCGCCCGGTTCCTGTTCCTGGCTGAGTCGGCGGACGACCTGCCGCTGCGCATCGAGCGCTTGCGTCTGGCGCAGGGCCAACAGGGCGATCAACTGACGCTGGAGCTGCGGCTGTCCACGCTGTGCCGGTCGCCCGCGTCCCCGGTGGCAGTGGGGCCGAGCCGGGCTGTGGCGGAAGATCAAGCACAGTCGCTGGCGGCCTTGCAGGTGGAGGCGTCTGAATGAAGCAGGGGTGGCTGCTGGTGCTGTTGACGGGCCTGGCCGGCGCAAGCCTCGCCGCGGAGGATGAGCCGCTGATTCCCCCGCGGGATTGGTCGGATTACCGGGTCAT
>DASVCG010000239.1:0-2185 GCA_036381755.1 Phycisphaeraceae bacterium
CTGGCGATCGCCGTCCTGTCGGTGCTGGCCGACGCGTCCAACGCCGGGGGCGAAGCGGCCCACCTGGGCGGGGCGCTGCTGGGGTTTATCCTCGTCAAGAACCCCCGCTGGCTGGACTGGGCCGACAGCCGGATGCTCCAGCGGTGGCGACATCAGCGGCAGCGGTCGCGGTGGGAGCGGCAGCGCCGCAAGGAGCTGGAGCTGGAAGCACAGGTCGACCGCATCCTCGACAAGGTCCGCGAGCACGGCCTGCCCAGCCTGACCCGCAGGGAAAAAAGAATCCTCCGCAACGCCACCGAGCGTCACCGGCGGACGGAGTAGGCTAGGCCCTTCCGCCCCCGCAGCGGAACGCCCGCTCGCCGCCGGCTACCATGTTCGATCATCCATGCCTGCCCTGACGTTCCAGATTCTGGCCCGCGACCGCACCAGCCGCGCCCGCCTCGGGCGGGTAACCACCCCGCACGGGACGTTCGAGACGCCCGCTTTCATGCCCGTGGGGACGCGCGCCGCCATCAAGGGCCTCCTGCCCCAGCAGGTCGCCGATCTGGGCGCCCAGGTCATCCTGGCCAACACCTACCACCTGATGCTGCGCCCCGGCTCTGAGCGGGTCGCCCAGATGGGCGGGCTCCATCGCTGGATGCGCTGGGACGGCCCCATCCTGACCGACTCAGGCGGCTACCAGGTGTTCAGCCTCGCCGACATCAGCCGCATCGGACCCGACGGCGTAACCTTCAAAAGCCACCTGGACGGCTCGATGATCGAGCTGACGCCCGAGCGATCCATCACTGTGCAGAACCAGCTCGGCGCGGACATCATCATGGCCTTCGACGACTGCCCGCCCGCCCAGGTGGGCCAGCGAACAGAGAGCAGGCGTCAGGAATCGGAGGAAAATGGGGAGCCGCTCGCCCGACAACAAGAAGGCCGCCAGGGCGCTGGCCCGCCCGCGACAAGCCCTTCCCTGGCCCTGCGCGTCAAGCAGGCGTGCGAGCGGACCATCCGCTGGCTGGACCGCTGCGTCAAAGCTCACGCCCGCCAGCAGGACCAGGCCCTGTTCGGCATCGTGCAGGGCGGGGCGGACCTGGACCAACGCGCCTGGTGCGCCCAGCATGTGACGCAGCACGACCTGCCCGGCTACGCCATCGGCGGGGTGGCGGTGGGCGAAGGTCCGGAGCTGATCCGCCAGGCCGTCGAGTTCACCGCCCCCCTGCTGCCCCAGGACCGCCCCCGCTACCTCATGGGCGTGGGCTACGAGCGCGACATCCTCATGGCGGTGCGCGCGGGGGTGGACATGTTCGACTGCGTCCTGCCCACCCGCAACGGCCGCAACGCCAACGCCTTCACCCCCACCGGCCAGGTCCGCCTGCGCAACGCCCGCTACCAGGACGACCCGAACCCCATCGACCCCGACTGCGACTGCCCCGCCTGCGCAGGCCGGTTCAGCCGTAGCTACCTTCGGCACCTTTTCCTGGCCGGCGAGATGCTCGGGCCGATCCTCGTGAGCATGCATAACATCCGGCACTTCCAGCGATACCTGCTGGACATCCGCCGGGCGATCCTCCACAATGATTGGTCTTGCATCGCCCGGCGCTGGCCGGTGGCGCAGGCGGACGCCCTCTGATCCCGCGCGCCTGCGGATCCCCCAGCGCGCCCAGCCGCCCCGTGCAGCGGCTCAATCAGAGGAATATAGGAAGGAACCCAGGATGCCCTTTGAATCAATCCCCCTGATTCTGGCGCAGGACGACCAGGCCCCGCCCCCGCCCAACCTGCCCCAGCAGACCGCCGACGGCCCGCCCGCCGCGGTGGAGGGCCAAAGCGGCGCCCCCGTCCAGCAGCAGCCTCAGCAACAGCAGCCGCCCCCCAGCCCCTTCGGCTTTGGCTCAATCCTGTGGCTGATCGCACTGATCGTCCTGTTCTACGTACTGATCTTCGGCAGCCAGCGGCGCGAGCGACGCAAACGCGAGGCCATGCTCAAGGCCCTCAAAAAGGGCGACAAGGTGCAGACCGTCGGCGGCATCCTCGGCACGGTCCTGGACGTGCGCGACAACGAGGTCGTCGTCAAGGTCGATGAAAGCTCCAACACCCGCCTGCGGTTCAGCCGCAGCGCCATCCAGGCTGTGCTCCAGGAGGCCGATAAGGAATGACTCACGCCCGCGCCCTGCCGGACTGGTCCGCCCGGCCGCGGCGC
>DASVCG010000240.1:0-2778 GCA_036381755.1 Phycisphaeraceae bacterium
ACTCCAGACCGCGGGCCTTAGCACGCTCATCACGCCGCTTCAGCTCAAGCATTTCGGCGTGGACGGCTGGTACTGCTGGGGCTCGTTTATGTGGTCGATGCCTTACACCCCCATACCGGATTACGCCGGCCCCCGGTACGATCACGGGCCGGTGGTGAATCCCTGGCTCAACCCTTTCTATCACCACGGCCCCGGCGCCATCGCGTTCTTCTATCCGCCGGACCCTCGGGGCAAGTCGCCGGAGCCTACCGATCGCATCATCCCTTCGTACCGGCTTGCGCTGATGCGCGACGGCATCCAGATGCGGGCTTTGCTTGAGGTGCTCGAAGCCGGGCGGGACGACGCGGGCCGGTCGCTTGCGGTTGATCGGGACAAGCTCGACCACGCGCGTGAGCAGCTTGATCGCTTGTTCGCTCCCAATCCGGTGCAGTGGTACATCAGCCATGCTGCGCTGCGCCAAGCGAGGGTCGATCTCCATGGTGCGATTCAGGAGTAGGGCAAGCGCCCGCGGGAGAACGCATGCAGCCTTACTTTTCGTTTGAATCGGATCTGTGGCGCGAGGCTCAAGGCGCGCAACTGCGGATCAACCGTTTCGAGCGTGTGCAGGATCATCCAGCGGTAGCGCGAGGCCCGCAGGGCGCCCCGGACGCCCACTGGGCCTCCTGGCCCAGCGTCGTTCATCACGACGGCGGATTCCGCATGTGGTACACGGCGATCCGGCCGATCCCCCAGGGCCTGGACTGCTGGCTCGTCGACGATCTGATCCGCATCTGCACCGCCCAGAGCGACGACGGCGTTCACTGGCACAAGCCCGATCTGCGGCTGGTCGCGGATGATTGCGGCGCAGCGCCGTGCAACATCGTGCCCTTTCCCAAACGGCTTTTGCATATGGTCGGCGTGGTGCATGACGGGAAGCGATTTGTCGCACAGGGGCTGTTCCAGCGCATGCTCAAGGACCGGCACCAGCCACAATCCACCTTCGCCGCATACGTCAGCGATGACGGGCTGCATTGGCGCGGCGAAGGTCGACCCGCCACGCAGGTGCAGCATTATGAATCGGCCAACAGCATGCTCCATGCGCGGGGGCGGTACTGGGTGATCGGCCAAGGGGTATCGCCTTACTTCACGCTGCCCGGCGGCCGGCCTTGCGGTCGCGTCGCCTTCGCTTATCACAGCCTCGATCTGAAGCAATGGAAGCTGGAGCGTCGCCCCGCTTACGCCTACCCCGTGCCTGCTCACGCGCCGTTTCGCTACGGTGCGCTTCAGGTTCACGGCGGGATCGTCGGCACAGACCGCGGCCGTATCATCCGCGGTTTCGTCGGCCAGATGTGGCCCGGGGCTTTCACTGACGACGTGCGGACCACCTTCGGATTGGCTTACAGCTACGACGCCAAGCACTGGCGCGAGCCTTTGCCCGGCGAGCCTTTGATCCTGCCGATCGAAGGGAACTGGGAGCAGGGCATGATCGTGCAAGGGTGCGGCTGCTATGCCCGCGGCAGATATACGTACACCTGGTACTCGGCGGCCAACGGCGGCAACTGGTGGACGCTTTCGCGGGCCATCGGCGTTGCCCGGATCCGGCGCGACGGTTTCGCTCACTGGCAGGTCGCTCCCAAGCAACGCGCGGCTGTGCTTCAAACCGACGCCATCCGGCTCAGCGCCGCTGATCGGAGCCTTTATCTCAATGTCAGCGCATCAGGCCAATCGCTGGTGGACGTTGAGGTGCTCGGGCTGCGTGGCGGTCGGCCGTTGCTTGCCGCCCAGGTCCGGTGTGATGAGGTTCTGCATGAGACGCTGGCGCTGAACGGGCTGGCGTCCCGTCAAAGATCGATTCGGCTACGGTTCAAGCTGCACGGGCGCGCGAAGCTGTTCGGCTTCTACCTGGGGGCGCCGGGCCAGGGGGCGGTATACCTGCGCCCGTGGCGATCGTGCTAGGGAGCGCCGCGGGCCTTGTGCCGCATCGCATCGGGAAATCCAAGCGCCAAAGGAGTCATCGCGTGGTCAAGGTCGCTGACGTGGTCGTGATCGGTGCGGGCGTACATGGCGCATCCACCGCGTTTCACCTGGCGCGGGCCGGCGCGGGGAAAATCGTGCTGCTGGAGCAAGGCACGGTCGCTTCAGGCCCGACCGCAAAATCCGGGGCCATGATCCGCCCCATCTTCACGGAAGCCGCTTACATCCAACTGGTGATGCAGTCCATTGAGATGTTTGAGAACTGGAGCGATGCCGTCGGGGGCGACCCCGGCTTTGCGCAGTGCGGCTTTTTGCGCATCACCGACTCGTTCGATCCCCCGATTCTCGGAGGCGACCTTGAGCTGATGCGCCGCCTCGGCGTCGAGGCGCAGGTGCTGTCGCTGGAAGAACTGTCCGAGCACGTCCCAGGCGGACGCCTGCGAGGCGACGAGCAGGGCCTGTGGATCAAGCGGGGCGGGTACGCAGACCCCGTACAGACCAGCCGTTGCCTCGTGGAGGCGGCGACGCGCTTAGGCGTTACGTTGCTGGAGGGCGTGCGCGTCACGGGCATCTCCACCGACGGCGACCGCATCGAAGCGGTTCAGACCGGTGATGGCGCGATCGCCACGCGCACGATCGTCAATTGCGCGGGGCCCTGGGCGCCCCGTCTGGCTGGGATGATCCACGTCTCCTTGCCGATCGAAGCCCACCGCACGCCGACTTGCCTGTTCAGGCGTCCAGAGGCCGTTGCCGATGGAGGGCCGATTCTCTCCGACGGCGTCAACCGGATCTACCTGCGGCAGATGGGGCCATCGCTCTTGCGTG
>DASVCG010000241.1:0-3683 GCA_036381755.1 Phycisphaeraceae bacterium
CGCACCTTGATGGGTGATCGGCTGGGCGTCCTTGACGACGCCCCGGCCCCATTCGGGTCGGCGGGCGTGGATGACCACTTCCCCGCGCTGGAAACAGCGGTTCGCGCTCATCGATTCAAGAAAAAACAGCCTCATCCTGGAGCCTGCACGGGAGCCACGCCGCCAGGAACCAGGCGGCTGCGCTGCCAGATATTGGGCTTGGAAGTTCCCCTCTCTGGCCGGCGCCGCAGCACCAGTTGGGCGCCAATGCTCGCCTCCGCTCTGGCACAACAGACCAAAAGACCAAAGCGGCAGGACGCCTTCTCAACGAATCGGCGGTAATGAACGGGTCCCCGTCCTCCGATCCCGCACGCCTGGGGGCCTTGCCATACATAAAAGCCCGAAGGCAGCGGCCTCAGAAATCTGAGCTTATCATCGGCAAAACCGGGGCTTCAACTTCCAACCCCATTATAGCCAACAAATCGGGGCAAACAATACACCTGGCAAGACACCCAGCCCGCTCGAAGCCGCCCAGCCCCGCCAAGCCCGGGCCACCTCACCTGGGCCGCCCCCCAAACCCTGCTCGCAGACCCTGCTTTTTGACCAGCGATTTGCCTGCCCCTTTGCTTGCGTCGATACCCCTTTTAGGTTACCCTATAACCTCACCGCCAGGCCCTGGGATGAATCCGCTCCCAGCAACGGGCGAGGCCGGTGAGCCTGACTTTGGCCCCCGGAAGCCCGTGCTATCTCTTCGGAGGTAGCGCGGGTTTTCATTTGAGGAACTGATGGGGGCCGGCCGCCCAGGCGCGGGGCTAATCCTCCGACCGCAGATCCTTCTCGAAGATCACCAGGTTCGCCAGTCGGCTGGGGTCCCAGCGGATGCCCACGATGTCGTACCCGTTGGCGATGGCCAGGTGCAGCATCGGCCGGTGCTGGTTGTGGCATTCGAATCGGCAGGCCTCGTAGCCCTGGTCGCGCGCCCATGCGTGCACCGCCTCCATGAGCTGCGAGGCGATGCCCTGTCGGCGATACGCCGGCACGACCCCGTAGAGCCATTCAAAAAAGATGTCCGGCTTCAGCTCGAAACCCACGAAAAAGCCCACCGGCCGGCCGTCCACCACCGCCAGCATGATCAGCTCATTGTGCCGGCCCAGGAACCGCCGCTCGAAAAACGCCTCCGTCCGCGCCGGCTGAAACACCTCGTTATAAAGCTGCGTGAGCAGGGGGATGTCCTGCTTGCCCACGATGTCGATCTTGCAGTTGGCCATAGCGTGTCTCACCACCGGGCGGGCATAAATAGAACGGACCACCACCCGCAAGCCCGATCCGCCTCACCGCCCTGATCCCATCGCCCTTGGTTTGCGGGGTCTTCTATTTATCGGATATCGACGCTGCGCACCGGAGCCTCCAGCCGGGCCGATGCAGCCGATGGGGCCGGTTGATAAGGCCTGCGGGCCCTGACGCCCAGCGGGCCGGGCTCTATCATGCGCAACGGAGCATGTACGAATTCTTCGAGCATACCGCTGACATCGGCCTGCGCGTCCGCGCCGCGACGCTGGAGGAGCTGTTCGCCCACGCCGGCAGGGGCCTCCTGGCCTTGCTGGTGGACGAGCCCGACAGCGTCCGCAGCGTGCAAAGCCTCACCATCCGCCTCCAAAGCGACAGCGTCGAGCAGCTATTCTATGACTGGCTCAACGAACTGCTTTACATCTTCGAGACCCGTCGGCTGCTGCTGGGCCGGTTCGAGGTCCGCCTGACGGGCGACCTCACCTCGCTGGAGGCCCAGGCCTGGGGCGAGCCGCTGGACCCGCAGCGTCATCGGCTGGGGCCGGAGGTCAAAGCGGCTACCTATCATGAACTGATGGTCCAACGCCGGGACGATGGCTGGTTCGCCCAGGCCATCCTGGATATTTGATAATTTGAAACCCAAGCGAGCTGCCCGAACCGGGCCGCCCGCTGCGCCAACGGATCGCCGCCATGACCCAACCCGCCACAACCTACGGCCCGCTGGAGCAGGTCGACGAATACTGCTGGCGAATCCCCCCAACCTACCGCCCGGGGATGCGCGTGCCGGGGCTGATCTTCGCCCACCCCAGCCAGATCGACAAAATCCTGGCGGATAAATCGCTGGAGCAGGTCGCCAACGTCGCCTGCCTGCCGGGCGTCCAGGTCGCCAGCCTGGCGATGCCCGACATCCACTTGGGCTACGGCTTCTGCATCGGCGGGGTCTGCGCCACCGACCCGCACGAGGGCGGGGTGATCTCGCCCGGCGGGGTGGGCTACGACATCAACTGCGGCGTGCGCCTGCTCCGCTCCAACCTCCGCGTCGACGACGTCCAGCCACGCCTGGAGCGGCTCGTGTCGCGCCTCTTTGGCCGCATCCCGACCGGCGCCGGCCAAAGCGGCCACTACCGCTTCACCTACCAGGAGCTGCGCCAACTGATGCGCGAAGGCCCCGCGGCGCTCATCCCCCGCGGCTGGGCGACGCAGCGCGACATCGACTACACCGAGGCCCGCGGCTGCCTCGCCGACGCCGACCCCTCCGCCGTCTCGCAACGCGCCCTGGAGCGCGGCACGGACCAGTGCGGCACGCTGGGCGGGGGCAACCACTTCCTCGAGGTCCAGGTGGTCGACCAGGTCTTCGACGAGCAGGCCGCTGCCGCCATGGGACTGGCCCAGGGCATGGTGTGCGTGATGATCCACTCCGGCTCACGCGGGCTGGGCTACCAGGTGTGCCAGGATGCGCTCCATCAACTGCGCGGCGTGCCGGAGCGCTACGGCATCGTGCTGCCCGACCGCCAACTGGCCTGCGCGCCGGTCCTGAGCGAGGAAGGCCGCCACTATCTGGGCGCGATGCGCGCCGCGGCGAACTTCGCCTGGTGCAACCGCCAGCTTCTGATGTGGCAGGCGCGCGAGGTGTTCGAGTCGGTGTTTGAGAAGCCCTGGAGCCAGTTGGGGCTGGAGTTGGTTTACGACGTGGCGCACAACATCGCCAAGCCCGAGGATCACCAGGTCGAAGGGCATACGAAGCGGGTGTGGGTGCACCGCAAGGGGGCGACGCGCGCCTTTCCGCCGGGGCACCCGGAGCTGCCCCCGCCGTACCGCCCCGTCGGCCAGCCGGTGCTGATCCCCGGCGACATGGGCCGGGCAAGCTGGGTGTTGGTGGGACAGCCCGGCAGCATGGCGCGGACGTTCGGCTCGACCTGCCACGGCGCCGGGCGCGCGATGAGCCGCACCGAGGCCGTCCGCCGCGCTCAAGGTCGGCAGATTCAGCAGGAACTGAGCCTCCGCGGCATCGTGGCCCGGGCGCGGGGATGGCGCGGCCTGGCTGAGGAGCAGCCCGAAGCCTACAAGGATGTCGACCTGGTCGTCGAGGTCGTCCACCAGGCCAACCTCTCCAAAAAAGTCGCCCGCATGCGCCCCCTGGGCGTGATCAAGGGGTGAGAAAAAAGAGGGTAGGGGGCAGGCGGCAGGGGGCAGAGGGTAGATGCAGAAAAATCAGAATCACCCATCGAGGCCGGGGTTGCATCAAAAAGTGAGGGAACATTCATAAGGCAGGCTTATATTCATAAGCCCTCTCTCCCTCTGGGGGAGAGGGTAGGGTGAAGGGGCCGCCCTCTTTTTTCTCTGTGCCTCTGTGTCTCTGTGGTTACTCTTCTCCTGCCCTCTGCCGCCTGCCCCCTACCCTCTTTTTTCTCACCCCT
>DASVCG010000242.1:0-6243 GCA_036381755.1 Phycisphaeraceae bacterium
ATCACGAAACCAGCGGGCTGCGAAGGCGGGGCGTGGCGGAAGGTCAGGCCCGCCTCCTCCCACACCGGCCCGACGCATCGGATGTTGAGCGCTTCGGGTGGGTCGCCCGCTGCATCGTCGTGATTGCCGCGCACGATGAGGATCGTCAATCGCGGCTTCGCGCTTCGCCAACGGATCAACTGATCGATCAGCGACCGCGACAGGCCCGGCGGCGCGTGGAACCAATCGCCCAAGACCAGCAGACGACGCGCGCGGGTCGCGCTCAGCGCCGCATCGAGCCGGCGCAGGACAGCCGCGGTCGTCCCCCGCGGCACGGGGATGCCCGCGCCACGGAAGTGATCCGCCTTGCCCAGGTGCACGTCGGCGACGATCAGCGTCGATCGCGCCGGCCAGAACACTGCTTTATCCGGCAGCAGCTCAAACCGCTGCCCCGCCCACTCGATGCTTTGCACGCTTAATCCTCCGTGACGGCTTGCGTTGCAGGCGGGGCGGCCCGGGCGGCAGCGGGCTGTCCGCGGCGCTTTCCAGCGCTACGTGCATCCGCCTGACGCGGTCGATCCACGCCTCGCTGCTGACGTGGCTTTGGCGCAGCCGATCCGCCCATAAGGGAAACGCCAGCGGGGTCAGCCGCGGCGTTTGGCTCAGGATGATCCGCATCACCGCAAGGTTTTGGAGCGTTCGCCTCAGCCGCTGCGCTTCAAGCTGCTGCTGAAGCACTTCCCTGCGGGCCTGCGCCAGCAGCAGGTTGTGGGGGTCGAACTGGCAAAAGACGTCGTAGAAGAGGTCGCTGGAGGCCTGGAGGTAGCGGGCTGAGGGCTCCCGGCCGGGGTAGCCGCTGACGACCAAGCCCGCAACGCGGGCGATCTGCCGGAACTGCCGCCGGGCCAGCTCGGTCGTGTTGAGGCACGCCTCGAGGTCGCGGCTCAACGCTCGCGGGCTCAGCACCCGTCGCCAACCCGGCTCGTCCAGATTCAAAGCGTCCGGGCACATCAGCTCCAGACCGTAATCGTTGGCCGCAGCGGTGATCGACCGCGGCGCTTGCTGCGCCAGGCGGTAAGCCAGCAGCACGCCCAATCCCTCGTGGACCAGGCGGCCTTGAAAGGGGTAGAGGAAATAGTGGTTGCCCTCGTCGGTGATCGTGTGCTCGATGAGCAGCTCATCCGCGCGCGGGATGGCTGACCAGCGTTGCTGAAGCTCCAGCAAGGGGCGCACGGCCTGCATCGGCGGGCCGTCGAATCGCCCGGCCCGCGCTTCCTCCAGTCGGCGGCGCACGGCGTGGGCCAACTGCGTGGACAGGGGCGAGCGCCCGCCCTGCCAGCGCGGCACCAGGCCGCTGCGCTGTTTGGCCCGCTGGGCCCAGGCGGTCATCCCCCGCACGCCGATCAGCTCCAGCACCTGGCCGGCGAACACGAAGCGGTCGCCCGCGCGCAAACGGGCGATGAACGACTCCTCCAGCGTGCCCAGCGTCCGCCCGTTGACCAATCGCACCGCGATCTCCGCGTCGCTGGTGATCGTGCCGATCGACAGCCGGTGCATCTGGGCGATGTGAGGCGAGCCGACGACGCGGCGGCGTGCTTCCCGCTGGACGCGCGCGAAGCGCGGATAAGCGCGCAATGACGGGCCGCCTCGCTGAACAAAATCCATCGCCCAGCGCCACTCCCGCTGGCTCAGCGCGCGGTAGGCGTAGGTGCTGCGCACCTCCTCGTAGATCTCTTGCGGATGGAACCCCCCGCCCAGCGCCAGCGTGACCAGGTGCTGCACCAGCACGTCCAGCGGCTGCTCCAGCGGCTCGCGCGATTCGATCTTGCCGCGGGCCATCGCGTCGCCCGCAGCGGCCAGCTCGATCAATTCCCACGCGTGCGTCGGCACACCGATGGCGCGGCTGACCTGCCCCGGCTGATGCCCGCTGCGCCCAGCCCGCTGCATCAATCTCGCCACGCCCTTGGGGCTGCCCACCTGGAACACCGCGTCCACCGGCCCGAAATCCACGCCCAGGTCCAGGCTCGAGGTGCACACCACGCACCGCAGCAGCCCCGCGCGCAGCATCGCCTCCACCCGCTGGCGCAAGTGATGATCCAGCGAGCCGTGATGCAAGGCCACCTGGCCGATCCAATCGGGCCGACGACGCATGATCGCGGTGAACCACAATTCCGCCTGCGACCGCGTGTTGGTGAACAATAGCGCGCTGCGCACCTGCTCAAGCTTCGCCAGCACCTGCGGCAGCAGCCGAAGCCCCAGGTGGCCCGACCAGGGGAACCGCTCGATGTCCTGCGGGATGATCGCGTCGACGGCCACGGTTTTGGGGTGATCGCCGTGGATGATCAGCCCCTCGGCGGCATGGGGCGAACTGCCCATCAGCACGTCGCGCGCCTGCGCAAGATTGCCCAGCGTGGCGGAGAGGCCCCAGACGCGCAGCGATGGGTTCCAGCGTCTGAGCCGCGCGAGGCACAATTCCGCCTGCGTGCCGCGCTTGGTGCCTAGTAGCTCGTGCCACTCATCGACGACGACGCAGGCCAGATGGCGGAACTTGTCTTCCGCGTCGGGGTAGGAAAGCAGCAGCGAGAGGCTTTCGGGTGTGGTGACGAGGGCGGTGGGCAGCCGCTTGCGCTGCCTCGCCTTGACGGAGGAGGACACGTCGCCCGTGCGCAGCTCCAGCGTCCAGGGCAGGCCCAGTTCCTCCAGCGGCGCTTGGAGCGAGCAGGCGGTGTCCGCGGCCAGGGCGCGCAGCGGAGTGAGCCACAGCACCTGCAACGCAGGCGGCGGCATCGCGGCCCAGGCATCGCGGTCGGGGTGCTGCTGGCACCAGTCCATCAGCGGCCCCAGCCAGGCGGCGTAGGTCTTGCCCATGCCCGTGGGCGCATGGATCAGCCCGCTGCGGCCGGCCAGGTACGCTGACCAGCTCCGCTGCTGAAAGCCGAACGGCCGCCAGCCGCGCTGCTTCGTGAACCACTCACGAACCGCGTTCACCCGATCAACGCCTCCACGCCGGGCAAAACCAGCCCGGGCCCGGCGCTTCTTCCATCTATCGAGCAGGCCCGGGCGGCGCGTTGCGCAGCCGATCGGGTTTCAATGAAATGATCCGCGCAGCCAGAATTGCCGCCGCTTAGCGGCCCAGAATCGCGCGCAGGGCGGGCTCCAAGTCCGGATGATCGAACACGTAGCCGGTCCGCTCCAATTGGCCCGGGCGCAGCCGAACGCTGCTGAAAAGGCCCTCCCGTGCCATCCGCCCCAGCGCCAGATACGCCGCCCAGCGGGGCACCGGCAGCACCGCGGGACGTCGCAGCACACGCGCCAGCACACGCGTGAACTGGCGGTTCGTCACCGGGTTGGGCGACGCCACGTTCATCGGGCCCGATATGGCCGGCGTTTGCAGGGCGTGGATGATCGCCCCCACCGCATCCTCCAGCGCGATCCAGCTCCACCACATCCGCCCATCGCCCAGCCGCCCACCCAGGCCCAGGCGAAAGATCGGCAGCATCTGCGCGAGCGCCCCGCCCCGCTCGCTTAGCACCAGCCCCATGCGCGCATGCACCACGCGGATCTGCGCCGCCCGTGCCGGCTCCGCGGCCTGTTCCCACTCGATGCACACCTGAGGCAAAAAGCCCTGGCCTGGCGCGCTTGATTCATCGAGCAGCTCATCGCCGCGGTCGCCGTAGTACCCCATCGCTGACGCGCTCACCAGCACCCGCGGGCGATGCGACAGGCTCGCCAGCGCCTGGGCCAGCACGCGCGTGCCCTCGACGCGGCTGTCGCGGATGCGCTGCATCTTCCGCTTCGTCCAGCGGCCCATGATCGACTCGCCCGCCAGGTGCACCACAGCATCGACGCCTTCAAGCTGATCCGCCTCGATGCGGCCCTGGCCCGGGTGCCAGCCGACCTCGTCCGGCCCGGTCGATACGGACCGGACGATGCGCTTCACGCGATGCCCGCTGGCGACGAGCCGCTCCACCAATGCTGAGCCGATCAGCCCGTGCGAACCGGAAACCGCGACCGTCCAGGGGCCGTCGGCCATCAGGCCCTCTCCGCTCATCGTGCGCTCCTGCGTGGCTGTGCAGCGTTGACCGCTCATAGTGTAGCCAGCGGCTGATTGGCCAACGCGTCTATACTTTCATCAGATCAGGGCCCTTCACCACGGGGGATGCGACCGCATGACCGCTCTGATGCGCATGGCCAGGCGGCTTGAACCAGAGGCGATGGACGACCCGCGCCTCGACCCCGCGCTGCACCGCCAGGCCCTGGCTGAGCTGTCCCACCTCAACCGGCTGGCCTCCAGCGACGCCATCGTGTGGCGAGCCCTGCGCCCCTGGCTCACCCAAGCGCCTCGCCACGCCAAGCGCTGGCGGCTCCTGGACATCGCCTGCGGCGGCGGCGATGTGACGCTGGCCCTGTGGCGACGCGCCCGCCAGGAGCAATTGCCCCTGGACGTGCACGGCTGCGACGTCAGCCCCGTGGCCCTTGAGTTGTCAACTCAGCGTGCCGCACAGGCCGGCGCGCAGGACATGGCCTTCTTCGCCTGCGATGTGATCCATCAGCCGCTGCCCGAGGGCTATGACGTGATGGTTTGCAGCCTGTTTCTGCATCACCTGGATGAGCCCCAGACGGTGATGCTGTTGCGGAAGATGAGCCAGGCGGCGCGGTTCGTGCTGATTCATGATCTAGTGCGCAGCCGGCCGGGCCTGTGGCTGACGTGGCTGAGCACACGGCTGCTGACGCGCTCGCCCGTGGTGCGTGCGGACGGCCCCCAATCGGTGCGTGCCGCCTGGACGCCCCGCGAGCTGCATATGCTGGCCCAGCAAGCGGGCCTGGCGGGCGCGGCGGTTCAGCAGTGCTTCCCTTATCGAATGGTCCTTCGCTGGAGCTGCGCATGAGCGATCGCTACGACGTGGCGGTGATCGGCGCTGGGCCGGCGGGGGCGATGGCGGCCCACCAGACCGCTCAACGCGGCGCACGCGTCCTGCTCGTTGATAAAGCCCGCTTCCCCCGCCCCAAAGTGTGCGGCGGCTGCTTGAGCGCCCAAGCCCTGCGCATCCTTCACGACACAGGATTATGCCGTGACGACGATCCACCCTTGATCCAGGGCCCGCGGTTGCACGCGCTGCACCTGGCCTGCGGACGACACGCCACGACGATCGATCTGCCCAGCGGGCTGGCTGTTTGCCGATCGTCACTGGACGCGGCGCTGGCCCGGGCGGCGCAGGCGGCTGGCGCGACATTCCTCGACGGCGTCACCGCGTCGCTGGATGCATGGGGCTCGCCTTATCACCGCATCGCCTTGCGGGTGGGCGGCGGAGCGACGCGCTACATTGAAGCGCGCGTCGTGCTGGTGGCTGACGGCTTGGCGGGCACGTTTTTGCCTGATGAGCCGGCCTGGCGGTCGTGCATCGCTCGGCACGCGCTCATCGGCCTGGGCGCGATTGCTGACGGCGATCCAGCGTTTTACCAACCGGGCGTCATTTACATGGCCTGCGGATTCGCCGGCTATGTGGGCCTGGTGCGGCTGGGGGATGGCAGATTGAATATGGCCGCAGCGGTGCAGCCAGATTGGGTGCGGGCCCGCGGCGGGCCGGGGCGAGCCGTCGCATCGCTATTGGAACAAGCCGGCTGGCCCGGCGGTGAATCTCTCATAAGCCTGCGCTGGCGCGGCACGCCCGCCTTGACCCGCTATAGATCGTCCGTGGCGAGGCAACGGCTTTTCGTGCTGGGCGACGCAGCGGGATACGCGGAGCCGTTCACCGGCGAGGGCATCGCCCAGGCGCTGCGGTCCGGCGTCATGGCTGCCACGCTGGCGCTTCGTGCTGCTCAGCGGTGGGAGTCCGAATTAGCCCGATGCTGGCAAAGGTGGCGCAAGCAAACCATCGGCTCACAGCAGCGGCGGTGCTGGTGGATCACTCAGGCGCTGCGCCGGCCGTGGTTGGTTCGTACCGCGATCACGGCGCTGGCTTGCCAGCCGCGCCTGGCGCAGCGGTGGGCCCGGCGCATCGCGGCGCCGCAGGAATCCGCGGCGCATCATGACCTCATCACGTGTTCTTAGTGTGTAGATCGGTAGAACTCCAAGGGGGCGGCACGCATGGAACTGGCTGTGCTTGGACTGGCGACCACGACACCCGCGGCGTGGGTGGGCCAGACGGAAGCGGCCGACGCCGCGGCGCTGCGCTGCTGTCGAACGGATCGTCAGCGTCGGCTGCTCGCGGCGATCTACCGGCAAAGCCAGGTCCGTCGACGCGCCAGTGTGCTGTTGGAGGA
>DASVCG010000243.1:0-4361 GCA_036381755.1 Phycisphaeraceae bacterium
CCTCGTTGACCGAGCTTTGGCCGCTTCGCACGATGCCGTCCGCCGGGATGCTCGCTCCCGGGCGGACCAGCACCCGGTCGCCGTCTCTCAACTCGCCGACCGGCACCTCCTCCATCTGGTCGCCATCCTTGATCCGCACCGCGGTGTCCGGCAGCAGCTTCGCCAGCTCCTTGAGCGCCCCCTGGGCCTGGAATATCGACCGCATCTCAATCCAGTGGCCCAGCAGCATGACCGTCACCAGCGTGGCCAGCTCCCACCACAAGGGGTGACCGGGATAGCCCAGGGTCACAGCGACGCTATAGAGGAAAGCAACCGTGATGGCGAGGGCGATGAGCGTCATCATCCCCGGCAGCCGATCGGCCAGCTCGCGCCAGGCGCCTTGCAGGAAGACCCACCCGCCGTAGAGGAATACCAGCGTGCCGAAGATCGCGGGGATGTAGGTTGAGCCGGGGAACCGCGGCGCGGTGTAGCCGAACCAGTCCTGGAGCATCGGCTCCCAGACCAGTGCCGGGATCGTCAGCGCCAGGCAAACCCAGAACCTGTTGCGGAACATCGCCACGCTGTGGCCGGCGTGCTTGTCGTGAATAGCGTGCTCGTCCGCCCCCGCGCCGTGCCGGTGGGCATGATGCTCCGCAGCGTGCTCCGCGTGCGCGTGCTGAGCATGCCCTTGACCGTGGGCAGCGTGATCGCGAGGCGGGTTGTGTCGATTCATCGAACCTCTCCCTGGCAGAAGAGGCGCAGCAGATGGATCTACCCCGCTTCAACGATACACCGACGCCACGCTCTTAGCCATTCTGAGGCCGCTCCGCACGCGCATGGCTGGATTACACGCAGACGCCCGCAAAACAAGCAATACCGCTGGACGCCAAGCGCGATCCCGCCGGGCGCTGATCGCCATCACTTGATTAAGGATCACTCAGGCGCGGGCCTTCTGCCAGAGCCGGTTTGCCATCTCGAAGACCTCCTGGGCGTGATACTCCGGCGCGAAAGCCTCGGAGATGTTCGCCAGCTCGGGCAGCCTTCCGCCATCGGGCGGCCCGTCGACAAACTCCAGCGGCTGATTGTCGTCGGGATGCGCTCCCTGCCAGATGCCCGCAGCCTCGCGGTAGTCGTTGGGGCTCATGCGGTAGAGCTTGCGATGGAGGCCTTCTGCCTCGAACTTGTCCGCTTCGGGGAACATCTTGTTGGCGATCTTCGGCAGCGGCAGCATCTGGCTCATCTTCACCCCCGTCAGCGTCTCCAGCGCCTTGGCGTAGGCCAGGGCATGCACCCCGCCGCGCACAAAAAGGTAGCCCAGCATCTGGCGAGCGCAGGGGTCTTTGGTCATCTCGTAAACGCGCAGCTTGTTGAGCCGAGCGCCGTTCTCCAGGAAAAAGTTGTGGAGCAGGTCGAGGATGAGGTTGCCCGAGGAATAAACATAGTCGCCGGTCCACGCGTTGCCCACCGAGTTGCCGCAGACCGCGCCCAGCCCCGTCGCGATGAAATGGTGGCGGTTGGCGTTCTCGGTCTGGCCTATGCTCAGCGGGTCGCCGGTCACCTTGGCCTGGTCGTCGGGATCTTCCGTCCGGTCGCCGGTGAGCAGCGCGTTGATGGTGGCGGCGACCAGCTCGATGTGCCCGAACTCCTCCGCTGCGATGTTGGCGATCAGCGCATAGTACGGCCGAACTTTCTCGCGGGAGCGCAAATTGAACGACTGGTAGGTGTAATTCATCAGCGTGGACATCTCGCCGAACCGCCCGCCCAGCAGCTCCTGAACCGACGCCGCGGATGCCGGATCCTGACGCTTGGGCATGGGAAGCTCAACAGCAAGCCGATCGATCCGAAGAAACATGGTTGTGCCCTCCTTTCGCTGTAGGCCGCCCGCCCCGGAGAACGCTCCGCCCACGGGCGTCACCCTGCCGAGTGACGCTATTCCGCTGCTGGCGGCCCGTCCACTGACTTTGACGCAACACAGGCCAAAAGCCCCGCCCCTGGAAGGAATTCCTCGGCATGAGGCCCTGGAACGATCCCGGGAATGAACCGTGTTTTTCCGCTTTTTTGACAAGAAAGACCGCCCGCGCCGGTCAGATGCGACCGCGGGCTTCGTGAAGCTCAGACGCTGATCACCAGGTTCGCGGACGGGCTTGATCGCCTAGCCAGGGGCGGAGGATCTAGCGGAGGCTCAGCACGCCCACCCACCACTGGAAGGCGTTCAGGTTGCAAGGCACGCGCATCAGCGTACAGGGCCCTTGCGGCGTCGCGTCGGGCTCGATGCTCCGCCAACGGCCGTCTTCGCTTAGCTCCTCCACGGCCCAGCGGCGCGAGCCGGCCAGCGTCGCCCCGCTCTCCATGGGCAGGGCCAGCTCGAGCTTCAACTCGGTGACGGGGTCGGTCCCCAAGCTGGCGTAGGCGATGAGCCAGCGGTCCTGCCTGCGACGGACGATCGTCAGGCCGTGCTGCGTGTTGTGCGGGATCACCGCGAACCGGCCGCGGCTGAGCCATCGCAGCATGCCGCGCAGCCAACGCAGGCGCGCATGGCTGAAGAACGTGCCGTATCGCATCTCGCCGACGCAGGCGAAAACGCCGACCCGCCCGCCCAGCGAATTTTCAAAAAGGGTGCTGCCGACGTGCCTGCGGTTGAAGCCGTCAATAAACCAACTGGCCACCGTCACGGGGGATGAGCCGCTCCGAGGCACGGTCAGTTCGCGCCACCGCATCGACCGCAGGGGCACGCGAATGGCATAGACGCCGGGCAGCGCATCAGCCACATAAGATTCAGCCATCGCAGCGGCTGTGGCGCGCTGGCCCACCTGCGGGCCCACATGCTCGCCAAAGCCGCGCTGCTGAAGGGCCCAGGCCGCGTCAGCGTCGAGCAGCACCGCGCCGCGCAAAGCCTGGGTGAGTTCATCGTCAGTCAAGCACCAGGCCGCGTGCTCGTCCAGCACCAGCACGCTGTCGGCGTCCAGCGGACTCTGGGGCACCGCGAAGCGTGCGGGCACGCCCGCCTGGAGGATCAAGTCCTCCCAAGGCCGTTGAGCAGCCAGGTCGTGCAGGCCCTGCCCCTCGCGCAGGGGGATCTTGGCTGCGCTGTGCGGGTCCACCAGCATCGTCGCCCCCGCGGGCTCCCATTCCCCCAGCCCCATCGCCGCCAGCGCCTCCAGCCGCGGGCGGATCGAGATCAGCAGCGGCGCGGTCGTCGGCTCCTCCTCGATGGCCGAGCCTTCCAGGTCATTTATCGACAAGGTGATGTGAGGCGTCCCCAGCAACTGCCCCAGCATCAGCACATAATGCGTGTTGACCACCGACTTGGCCCAGGTGGTGAACCGCGTGTTCTCCAATTCCGGCGCGTACTCCACCTGCCCACGGCCCAGCGCATGATCGAGAACCGCCATGCTCTTGGCCATGAGCGCATAGGTGCACGTCTGATTTTTCAAAGGCACCGTGGTCCCCGTGTAGCAGCCCGAGCAGGGACGGGTCATCGGACGGTGAGGCCCGGATAGAGCGCCAAGCAGGCTGCGCCAATCGCGGCCCTCCACCGCGTGCACTTCAGGCGCTGAAGTCATCAGCGCGATGCGCGTCTGAGGGCTCACCGCGGCGACCTGCTCCCGGATCCACGCCGCGGTGTCGGTCATCGTCCGGCCCAGGTACGCCAGCCACTGGCGGCGCACCGGCGAGGGCGGCCCCGGCGTCAGGATCGCATCAAGCAGCTCCTGCCGCTCCCACCGCCGGCCCGTCTCCTCCGCAAAGCCCGCCAGGTGCCGATCGCAATAGCAGTAATAATCCATCCCGCCGTCGGCCCGGCCGTGATTGTGCAGGCGGAAATCGTCATCGATCCACAGCACGTCCGGCCCGGTGGCGGCCCACAGCCGCAGCATCGCCCCCATCCGCTCGCGGAACCGCGGCCCCAGCGGACAGGCCACGCCCCACGCGTCGCGCCCGCGGCTGTCCACGATCAACTCCCAATCGTAGAACGACCGCATATCCTCGCCGTACGACTGGGCGCCCAGCAGCATCTGAAAATTGAGCTGGTACGAAACCCCGATGGCCCGCACCGCCGGCGCCACTCGCTGCGCCATCCACTGCGCCTGAGGCTCCTGCTCCTGGGCGCTGCGCGCGGGCATGTAGTACGTCCCCTCCAGCGCGTTGACGTAGAACTGCACCGCGCCAACGCCCGCACGCTGGCAGAACGCAAGCAGCTCCTCCAGCCGCTGCTCACAAAAAGCGGGCGTGCCCCACTGCGGCGGGTGCGGCAGAAAATAGCGGTAGTTGTAGATCACACCGCCGCTGATCGATCGATTCGCCACATCCCGACCCCGTGCATCCAATTCAAGCATCAGCCTGCTCCCAAGCCGCCCGCCACGCGCGGCGTCAAGTCGAATCGC
>DASVCG010000244.1:0-4214 GCA_036381755.1 Phycisphaeraceae bacterium
TGCCCCAGCAGTACCACTTCGAGATGGACGGGCAAACCGTGTGCACGTGCAGGCAGAACTTCAACCCGTTCGTCCAGAAGCTCACGGTCGACTTCACCCCCGACACCGAGGACAGGCTCGACCGTCGACTGGGCCTCGCCGCAGCGGTGCTGCTGCTGGCGATCGAAGGTCGGCAGGAGAGTTGATCGCCCATCGCTGGAAGCAGCCGGAAGGATGTCCATAGCCGCCGCATCAGGAGAACAGCATGCACGAACCCAACTCAGCCTCCAGAAAAATGCTTGAGCTGTTGTTCTGCGGTGCTTTGCTTGGGCTGGGCGCGGTTCTCCTGATCGACACAAGCGAGGGATGACAAGCCTCATGGGCGGCGCACGCTCAACGGACATCCAGTTGATCTGCTTCGACCTGGGCCACGTCCTGATTCGCGTCCGCAGCGATTGGCACGAGGCCTGCCGCATCGCGGGCGTGACGCTGGACCCGGCCCGGCTCACGCCCGATGTGACAGCCGCCATCCACGAGGCGGTCGTCCGCAACGAGATCGGTCTGGCTGATCAGCAGCGGTTCACCCAGGAGCTGGCCCCCTTGCTGGGCCGGACGCCCCAGGAGATCCACCGCGTCACCACCGCCTGGCTAGATCGGCCTTACCCCGGCGTGATGGAACTTTTGGAGAGACTATTGGCGCAGCCGCCTGCGCCTCTGGCGTGCCTCTCCAACACCAACGAGCACCACTGGACGCTGATGACCCGCCCTGGCGGGCCGCATTACCTGCCCCTGGACCGCTTCCACTTCCGCTTCGCCAGTCACCAGCTTGGCACGCGCAAGCCCCAGGAGGCCATCTACCAGCACGTCGAGCAAGCCAGCGGCGTGGACCCGCGGTCGATCCTGTTCTTCGATAACCTCGCCCCCAACGTCGAGGCCGCTGCGGCACGCGGCTGGCGCACCTGCCACATCGATCAGAACGCCGACCCGGTCCCTCAAATCATCGCCTGCCTGCGCGGGTATGATTTACTCCCCCCGGATCGGGCCTGAGGGCCTGTGCTGACCGCATGGACCCCGCGGGCGCAAACAGGCCGCCCCCCGAGGCGGACGCGACGAAACTTCAACGCGAGTGCAAGAGCAGATGAAGTCGGAACAGGCTGGCCAGGACGCAGCCCTCACCTTGGAAGATCGCCGACGGCGAATCAGCGGCAAGCACGTGCTTTTGGCGATGCTGGTGATCACGCTGATCGTGCCCCCGGTGACCTGGGCGACGCTGCGGTGGATGCAGGCGAGGGCGGGCGAGCCGGCGCGGCTGAGCTGGGCCCAGCGGCAGCAGTGGCTCTCACCCCCCGTGCGCCCCACCACCCTCGAGCAAAGCGGCGTACGCAAGCTCATCAAAGGCGGCCAGTGGCGCAATTTGCCCTTTCAGGTCTCGCCTGAGGAGGAAGCGGTGCTGCTCGAGCTGGCGAAGCTCGCCGCCCGCGGTGATTTCACCGAAGACGACGTTCGCCAGCGGCTCCAGGCCATCCTCGATGAGCACCCCGACTCGTTCTACGCCGCCTACCTGCTGGGCACGTGGCATCGGCTGCATGGTCAGCAGGACCAGGCGGATCAGCTTTATGAGCGGGCCTTCGCCGCGGCCCCGGTGGTAATCCAGCTTCGCTACGTGGGCGCCAACGGCATGCCCGTGGCTGGCCTGGAAGTGGGCACGGTCCGCATCGAGCACAACCGCATCCAGAACCACGAGCTTGATCCGAGCCTGGTGCTGAGGTATCCCGCCCTGGTGACCGATGCGCGTGGGCGCGTCTATTTGCCGGCGTATCGCACGGTGTTCCGTGCTGTGGGGCTGCCTGTGCCAGCGGGGTACGAGGTGACGTACCCGTCCCTGGGCTGGTTCGACGTGGTCAACCGCATCGGCACGCTGCCGCCTGCGCAGGTGCGGCCCCTGCCCCAGGCTGATGAGCCGGCGGGCGAATAGGGGGACGTGGCCGCGGGTCGGGCGGTGTCGTATGATCAGGACTTGGATCGGTGTTCGGGCATTCGCTTTGGGATCGCCCGGCCGGGTTTTCCTATTTGTTTGTTCGTTCGTAGAGATGGAGCCGCATGACCGCTTCGCCCCCCGCTGCTGCGCCGCTGGATGAGAAAGCCGCCCGCTGCCTCTTCCGGGTGGAGGTGCGATCCAAGCCCGGCGAGGCCGACCCGCTCGGCCAGGCGGTGCTGCGCGAGGCCCAGGCGATCGTGCCCGGCGTGGCGTCGGTCCACTTTGCCCGCGTGTACCTCATCGAAGCCCCGCTGGAGGAGCAAGCCGTCCAGCGGATCGCCCAGGAGCTTTTGAGCGATCCGGTGAACCAGACGGCGCTCATCGGCGCATCGCCAGCCCCTTCCCACGGCGCGATGATCGAGGTGCACTATCAGCCCGGCGTGATGGACCCGGTGGCGCAATCCACCCGCGACGCCATCGTGGAAATGCTCCCACACCTGGACGCCCAGGCGGTCCGCGTGCAGACCGGGTTCCGCTACGACCTGACCTTCGAGGCCTCCGCCCCGCGACCCGATGCGGACACGCTGCGCGCCTTCGCCCAGCGAGCGCTGGCTAACCCCGTCATCCAGGACATCCACCTGGAGCCCTTCTGGCCCCGGCAGTTCCCGCAGGGGCATCGCTATGAGCTGCGCCTGATCCACGTGCCCATCCGCGACCTGGACGACGCGGGCCTGCAAAAGCTCTCGCGCGAGGGGCACCTGTTCCTGAGCCTCGACGAGATGCGGGCGATCCGCGACTACTACCGCGATTCAGACCGCGAGCCCACCGACATCGAGCTGGAGACTCTCGCGCAGACTTGGTCGGAGCACTGCGTCCACAAGACGCTCAAGAGCACGATCCGCTACCGCGGGCCGGCGGACGATTCAGCGATCGACTTCGCCGACCGGCCGGGGCACGAGGTCCATCCCGACGGCACGGTCACGGTCCACAACCTGCTCAAGAGCACCGTCGCCGCTGCCACGCGCAAGCTCATGGAACAGCCCCCGCACCGCGACTGGTGCGTCAGCGTGTTCGTGGACAACGCCGGTGTGGTCCGGTTCGACGACCAGGACGCGGTGTGCATCAAGGTGGAGACGCACAACCACCCCTCGGCCATCGAGCCCTACGGCGGCGCAGCGACGGGCATCGGCGGGTGCATCCGCGACGTGCTGGGCACCGGCCAGGCGGCGCGGCCCATCGCCAACACCGACGTCTTCTGCGTCGCCCCGCCTTCAACCGCCCACGTGCCCCGCGGCGTGATCCACCCCAAGCGCATCCTTCAGCAGGTTGTTGCCGGCGTGCGCGACTACGGCAACCGCATGGGCATCCCCACCGTCAACGGTGCGGTCTACTTCTACCCCGATTACCTGGGCAACCCCCTGGTCTACGCCGGCTGCGTGGGCCTGCTGCCGTTGGATCGCTGCGAGGGCCAGGCCCAGCCGGGCGACCGCATCATTGCGCTGGGCGGCGCAACGGGCCGCGACGGCATCCACGGCGCCACCTTCTCCAGTGCTGAGCTGACCGACTCGCACGCCAGCGAATTCGCCCACGCGGTGCAGATCGGCAACCCCATCACCCAGAAAAAGATGATGGACGTGATCCTCCAGGCCCGCGACGCCCAGGGTGGGCCGCTGTTCCACGCCATCACCGACTGCGGCGCAGGCGGCTTCTCCAGTGCCGTGGGCGAGATGGGCCAGGAGATCGGCGCGCAGGTCACGCTCGAAGCCGCTCCGCTCAAATATCCCGGCCTCAGCTACACCGAAATCTGGATCAGCGAGGCGCAGGAGCGGATGGTCCTGGCCGTCCCGCCCGACCGCGTCGAGGATCTTCGCCGGTTGTGCGAGGCTGAGGATGTGGGCTTTTGCGACCTGGGCCGCTTCGGCCACCAGGATGAGCACACCGGCGAGCCGATCCTGGAGCTCACCTACCAGGGCACGCGGGTCGGCAGGCTGTCGATGCGGTTCCTGCACGACGGCATTCCCACGCCCACGCGCGAGGCGGCGTGGAACGGGGGGCGGGAGCTAGACGGCAGGGGGCAGATGGCAGAGGGCAGCCGGCTAGAGATCAGCACCCGCAAAACGCAGAGCGGCGCGGACGCTGGCGATTCGCTGGAGGCATTGCTCCAGACGCTGTTGCGTCATCCCAACATCGCCAGCAAGCATTGGATCATCCGGCAATACGATCACGAGGTGCAGGGCGGCTCAGCCGTCAAGCCGCT
>DASVCG010000245.1:0-5357 GCA_036381755.1 Phycisphaeraceae bacterium
CTGGCGACGGTCACGCTGTGCGTGGGCGACGTGGCGGAGGCCTGCCCGCATAATCTGGCGCCCACCGCCAGCACCGCGGCCATGCTCGCCCTGGGCGACGCCCTGGCCCTGACGGTGAGCCGTCGGCGGAACTTCGGCGTGGAGGACTTCCGCAGGCTTCACCCCGGCGGCGGGCTGGGCCGGCAGCTCATGCCCGTCGTCCAGGCCATGCGCTTCAAAGCCGGCGAAAACCTGCCCCTGATCCCCCAGCACCTCACCGTCGAACAGGCCTACGCCCAGGCGGAACGCTACGCCCAGGCCAGCGGCCTGCGCCGCCCCGGTGCCCTGCTCATCGTCGATGGGGCAGGCAGGCTGGCGGGCATCGTCACCGACGGCGACCTGCGCACCGCCCTGATCCGCCACGGCCCGCAGGCCTGGCAGGGGCCCATCCAGCAGATCATGACCCGTAAGCCCACCACGCTGCCCCCACAAGCCCTGGTCCGCGACGCGGTGCGCATCGTCCGCGAGCACCGCTTCGACGAAATCCCCGTCATCGACGCCCAGGGCAAACCCGTGGGGCTCATCGACGTGCAGGACCTGGCGGCACTCAAGGTGATCGAGGGATGAGGGATGGGGAGCGGGGGCCTGATTCAGCCCTCCCCCAACGGGGGGAGCGGATGGGGTGGGGCGGCAGAAATCAGGAGTTAGAAAATCACCAATCGGGAATTGAGACTTGCCCCCTGGGAGGTTGTTCGTGTCTGATCCTTACGCTATCAAGCTGCTGGTCCTGGACGTTGACGGCGTGCTGACCGACGGCGGCATCACGATCGACAGCCAGGGGGTGGAAATCGTCAAGCGGTTTCACGTCCGCGACGGGTTGGGCATTCAACTGGCAATGGAGCAGGGGCTTAAGGTGGCGGTGCTCAGCTCGCGGCTGAGTCGCGCGGTCGATGCTCGTCTGCGCGAGCTGGGCGTGACGCTCCTGATGCAGGGGGCCCGCGACAAGGGGGCGGGGCTCCGGGCGATCGCTCAGCAGGCCGGCGTCGACCCCGCCCAGGCTGCTTATATGGGCGACGACCTGCTGGACCTGCCGGCCATGCTGCGGTGCGGCTACAAGATCACCGTCGCCGACGCCGCCCCCGAGCTGCGTCAAATCGCTGATTACGACACGGGGCAGCCCGGCGGCCATGGGGCGGTGCGCGAAGCTGTCGAGCACCTGCTCAAAGCCCAAAACAAGTGGCAAGCCGTCCTGGACCGATTCGGCTTCAACGCCTTTCACCAGGCGTAGTTAGCTTGCTGACCCGCGCGGTTATTCGATGGTCCGCGCCGGTGATGGGCGGTTATTCGATGGTTTCCAGCAGGCCCGCGATTTCGCCCGCAGCGTGCGTGTCGCCGGTCTGCTGCGCTTGCCGGATGCCTTCCTCCAGCACCTGCCGGGCCTCCTGAGTCTGGCCCTGCTGCGACAGGATACGGCCTTTCTGGAAGTAGGCGTAGCAGTAGCCGGGGTCGATCTGGAGGGTTTTGTTCAACCAGGCGAGGGCCTGGTCGAGCTGGCCGAGCTTGGCGTGCTCCAGGGCGATGCCATACGTGAGGAAGGCGTCGTGCGGGTCGGCCTCGTGCATTTGCTGGAGCTGGCTCAGTCGTTGATTCATGGCTCGTGCTGTGTGGTGCTGCTGGGGAAAAGGGTCCATTGCCCCTGCCTGGGGGATGTCGCCCCGGAGGCGGTGTGTCGGAGCGGGTTTTTAGCTAGTAGCTTGGCGGGCTTGGCGTGCTGGGCCGGTGTGTTTACGGCGTGCCGTTGAGCCTGCGGTCGGGGTCGGTGCGGTAGGAGGCGTAGTTGGCGTAGATCAGCCCGCCGACGATCGCCAGGCACGCCGCCCCCGCGCCCAGCGCCAGGGCCAGGTGGCTGGTGACGCCCAGTTGGCTGTATTCCCGGCTGGCGTACAGGGCCAGGGCGAACAGGCACAGGACCACCGCTGCAATCACCAGCCGCGGCATTTTCACCGCACTCATCCCGGACGACTCCACGCAGGGTTTTCGCGTCACCAGCCGTATCTTACACCATTTTATGAGGCGATCCCGATCGAGTCAGCCCTTTTCGCATCATCAGGGGCTTGTGCCTTGCTCACACCCTCAGCTCGCCAGCGACGGGGCGATCCTGGATGCCCAGGGCCTTCTCTAACTCCTGCTCGATGAACAGCGCGTGCTCGGGCTTGGTTAACCCTTTGACCAGGTGCTTGCGCCGGCCGCCCACCAGCTCGACCCGGACGCGGTAGTGCCCCGAGTGTCCCGGCGGCGTGTCTTCATCTATACCGCGAGCGTCGCAGCGGGGCGGCGCGGGCGTGATTCGGTTGCACCTGGCGCAGCCTGCCGCGATACTGTGCCCCATGAAGGTTGGGGTCATCAGCGACACGCACGACCGCCTGACCACGTTCCGCCGGGCGGTGGCCTTCTTCAAGCGGGTCAAGGTCGAAGCGGTCTTCCACGCGGGCGACTACGTCGCGCCCTTCGCCGCCAAGCTCATCGCCCCCGACGCCCTGGGCATCCCGCTCTATTGCATCTTCGGCAACAACGACGGGGAGCGCCAGGGCCTCAAGCAGATTCTGCCCAACATCCAGGATGGCCCCTTGACGGTGAAGCTGCCTGCCGGGGGCAGCGGGCGGACGATCGTGATGCATCATTTCATCGACTGGCTCAAGCCCGCGGACATCGCCCCCGCGGACGTGGTCATCACCGGCCACACGCATGAGGTGGTCAACGAGACACGCGACGGCAAGCTCTACCTCAACCCCGGCGAGTGCTGCGGCTGGCTGACCGACCGCTGCACCATCGCTGTGCTGGACCTGGACACGCTCAAGGCCGACATCATCGAGGTGCACGAGTAAAAGCCGGGCCTTGTGATCCGGGGGAGGGGGGGTTGAGTAAGTAGTAGGTGCTGGCATACAGCGTCGCTGCCCTGTTCCGCAAAAGGGTGAGGGTGAAAGGGGGCGGTGCGCGTTACTGGCCAGCCTGCTGCCAAGTCGCTAGAATCTGCCCAATTTGCCTGCCGCCGGGGCTGACCCGCCTGCGGTATCCTTGCGCCCACAGAATGGCCTGCCATGCCCAAACGCGACGACATCAAGACCATCCTCATCATCGGCTCGGGTCCCATTGTGATCGGCCAGGGCTGCGAGTTCGACTACTCGGGCACCCAGGCCTGCAAGGCCCTGAGGGAGGAGGGCTACCAGGTCGTGCTGGTGAACTCCAACCCGGCCACCATCATGACCGACCCGGAGTTTTCCGACCGCACCTACATCGAGCCGATCACCCCCGAAGCGGTGGCCCGGATCATCGAGAAGGAGCATGGCGGGCCGTATCAGATCGACGCTCTCTTGCCCACGCTGGGCGGGCAGACCGCCCTGAACTGCGCGTGTCGGCTCTATGACGATGGCGTGCTGGATCGCTTCGGCGTGGAGATGATCGGCGCGACGCGGGAGGTGATCTACCGCGCTGAGGACCGCGAGCTGTTCGACCGGATCATGGCCTCGATCGGGCTGAAAACCGCCCGCCACGGCATCGCGCGATCCATGGACGAGGCCTGGGCGGTGCTGGAGGAGGTGGGGCTGCCGGCGATCATCCGCCCGGCCTTCACGCTGGGCGGCACGGGCGGGGGGATCGCCTACAACCGCGAGGAGTTCGAGGACATCATCCGCCGGGGGCTGGACGCCTCCATGACCCGCCAGGTGCTCATCGACCAGTCGCTCATCGGCTGGAAGGAGTACGAGCTGGAGGTGATGCGCGACCGCGACGACAACGTCGTGATCATCTGCTCCATCGAGAACTTCGACCCGATGGGCGTGCACACGGGCGACTCGATCACCGTCGCCCCGGCCCAGACGCTGACCGACAAGGAATATCAGCGGATGCGCGACGCGGCCATCGCCATCATCCGCGCGGTGGGCGTGGAGACCGGGGGGTGCAACATCCAGTTCGCCCTCAACCCCAACCCCGGCCCCGAGCACTCCGACGGCCAGATGATCGTCGTGGAGATGAACCCGCGCGTCTCGCGCTCCAGCGCGCTCGCCTCCAAGGCCACGGGCTTCGCCATCGCCAAGATCGCCGCCAAGCTCGCGGTGGGCTACACCCTCTGGGAGCTGACCAACGACATCACCGGCAAGACGGTGGCGTGCTTTGAGCCCACGATCGACTACGTCGTCACCAAGATCCCCCGCTGGACCTTCGAGAAGTTCCCCGAGGCCGACGAGACGCTGACCACGCAGATGAAGAGCGTGGGCGAGGCGATGAGCATCGGCCGCACGTTCAAGGAGAGCCTCCAGAAGGGCATCCGCTCGATGGAG
Source organism: Phycisphaeraceae bacterium (assembly GCA_036381755.1). Taxonomy (GTDB): domain Bacteria; phylum Planctomycetota; class Phycisphaerae; order Phycisphaerales; family Phycisphaeraceae; genus DASVCG01. The sequence goes on from DASVCG010000245.1 coordinate 4,317, forward strand.
GTCAAGCGGTTCGGGCTGGGGCTGGACGCCAACGACAAGTGGCTCAACGCCAGGCGGGGCAAGACCAACGCCGACGGCTCCGCGGTCGAATGGCCCATCGAGGAGGGCAAGCTCCGCCGCAAGCTCACCGTGCCCTCGCAGGGCCGGCTCTACTACATCCGCTACGCCTACAAGATGGGCTGGTCGACCGAGCAGATCTACGAGCTGACGAAGATCGACCCCTGGTTCCTCGACCAGATCAAGCAATTGGTCGATTTCGAGGACGTCTTGTGCCAATACTCGCGCCTGGAGGATGTGCCGAGCCACGTGCTGATGCAGGCCAAGCAGTTGGGCTACTCCGATCCGCAGTTGGCCAACCTCTATCTTGGCGCGATCAGCACTGACAACATCCTGGCGGTGCGGGCCCGCCGCAAGGAGCTGGGCGTCGAGCCGGTGTACAAGCTGGTGGACACCTGCGCCGCGGAGTTCGAAGCCGTCACGCCGTACTACTACTCGACGTACGAGTCGCCGTACCGCGTGATCGGGCCCGCGGATTCCGACCAATCAGCATCGCGTGCTGACGACGAGGTGCGCGTCAGCGACCGCAGGAAGGTGATCATCCTCGGCGGGGGGCCCAACCGCATCGGCCAGGGCATCGAGTTCGATTACTGCTGCGTCCAGGCCGCCTTCGCCGCGGGTGAGCTGGGGCTGGAGTCGGTGATGGTCAACTCCAACCCGGAGACCGTCTCCACCGACTACGACACCTCCGACCTGCTGTTCTTCGATCCCCTGACGCTGGAGGACGTGCTCAACATCTGCGAGCGGCTCAACGGCGCTCCGCTGGGGCAGCCGGGGCTGCTTCACGGCGTGATCGTGCAGTTCGGCGGGCAGACGCCGCTGAACCTGGCCCACGGTCTGGAGAAAGCCGGTGTGCCGATCATCGGCACCGGCGTCGACTCCATCGACCTGGCTGAGGACCGCCAGCGCTTCGGCCAGTTGATCCGCGAGTTGGGTATCCGTCAGCCCGCCCACGGCATCGCCTACAGCGTCGAGGAGGCCATC
>DASVCG010000246.1:0-3964 GCA_036381755.1 Phycisphaeraceae bacterium
GAACGTCCGCCTCATCAACCTCGACGCCCTGACCTACTCGGGCAACCCCGAAAACCTGGCGGACATCCAGGAGGGCGAGCGATACCGCTTCGTCCACGGCGACATCGGCGACATGGAGCTGGTCTGCCGATTGATCGACGAATGCGACGCCGTCGTCCACATGGCCGCGGAGAGCCACGTGGACCGCTCGATCCTCGACGCCCGCCCCTTCGTCCAGACCAACGTGCTGGGCACGCAGACCCTGCTGGACGCGATGCGCCGCATCGATCCGGACAACCGCAAGCGGTTCATCCACGTCTCCACCGACGAGGTCTACGGCTCGCTGCCGCTGGACCAGCCCCAGCTCAAGTTCACCGAAGAAACCCCGCTTGCGCCCAACAGCCCCTACGCCGCCAGCAAGGCCGCCAGCGACCTGCTCGTACGCGCCTACCACCACACCTTCGGCCTCCAGGCGTGCATCACCCGCTGCTCGAACAACTTCGGCCCGTACCAGTTCCCCGAAAAGGTCATCCCGCTCTTCGTCACCAACCTGCTCGAAGGCCGCAAGGTCCCCCTCTACGGCGACGGGCTCAACGTCCGCGACTGGATCCACGTGGAAGACCACTGCGAAGCCGTGCTCACCGTGCTGGAAAAGGGCGAGCCCGGGCAGGTGTACAACATCGGCGGCAACAACGAACGCTCCAACCTGGAGCTGACGCACGCCATCCTCCAGGTGATGGGCCACGATCAATCGATGATCCAGCACGTTCAGGACCGCCTCGGCCACGACCGCCGATACGCCATCGACGCTGGCAAGATCCATCGCGAATTGGGTTGGCAGCCCACCCGCTCCGCCTGGCCCCACGCCCTGGCGCGCACCGTCCAGTGGTACATCGACCACCCCGACTGGTGGCAACGCGTCAAGAACGGCGCGTACCGCGAGTACTACCAAAAACAGTATGGCGGACGATGAAGCCAAGCGACAGGGAAAAAGATAGAGGGCAGCCCCCGGAAGGGGCAGACGGTAGACGGCAGGCGCGGACAAACCTCAGAGGCACAGAGAAGAAAGAGGGTAGAGGGCAGGCGGCAGGGGGCAGGAAAAAACAAACCACATAGCCCGCCCCCACTGGGCGCGCGGATGGAACTATATCCAATAGCCCGCCCCCAACGGGGGCGCGGCTAAAGCCACACACCAACATCAATCATCACAGGAAGGCGGTTGAAATAATGCAGCAGGATCGGACACGCGAATTGGAACTGGCGGTGGCAGCGGTGCGCCAGGCAGCACAGGTGACCCAGGCGGTGCAGCGCCGCCTGGTCACCGCGGATACGCTCATCAAAAAGGACCGCAGCCCCGTCACCGTGGCCGATTTCGCCTCCCAGGCCGTGGTGTGCCACGCGATCAAACAAGTGCTGCCCAACGACGCCATCGTAGGCGAAGAGGACGCCCACGCCTTGCGCCAGGCGGATAACGCCGCTGTCCGCGACGCGGTCGTCGAGCAGGTCCGCGCCGTCGTGGGCCAGGCTTCGCCCGAGCAGGTGCTCTCGTGGGTCGACTGCGGCGGAGCAGCGCCCGACCCCCAGGGCCGCTTCTGGACCCTCGACCCCATCGACGGCACCAAGGGCTTCCTCCGCGGCGAGCAGTACGCCATCGCCCTGGCGCTCATCGAGCAAGGCCGGGTCGTGCTGGGCGTGCTGGGCTGCCCCAACCTGCCGGGCACGGGCGGGTCGCGCGGCGTGGTGATGGCCGCAGTACGCGGCACAGGCACGCAGGCGCTGCCCCTCGTCGGCCGAGGGCTCGCCGGCGCACAAAAGGTGCGCGTCAGCAGCATCGACGCGCCCGACCAGGCCAGGTTCTGCGAGTCGGTCGAATCCAGCCACAGCGATCAGGGCCAGTCCGCCCGCGTCGCCGGCCTCCTGGGCATCACCGCCGAGCCGGTGCGGATGGACAGCCAGGCCAAGTACGCCGCAGTCGCGCGGGGCGAGGCCTCCATCTACCTCCGCCTGCCCACCCGGCCCGATTACCGCGAGTGCATCTGGGACCACGCCGCCGGCGCGATCGTGGTGGAAGAAGCCGGCGGACGAGTGACCGACGTGGCCGGCCGACCGCTGGAGTTCTCCCACGGCAAGCGGCTCGAGCAAAACCAGGGCGTCATCGCCACCAACGCCCGCATCCACGACGCGGTGCTCCAGACCGTGCAGGCCGTACTCCAGCCATCGACGTAATTGGCCCGCGCTACCGCCTGCCCCCTTGCCCTCTGCCACTTCCGGGGGCTGCCCTCTACCCTCTGCCCCCTATTTCCCCCGCAGCAGGTGAAGGGCTTGCTGAAAGTCCGCGGGCGGTTCGCATCGGCCGTGGACTTCTCGCCAGTCAAGCGACAGGGCATGGAGCATGGGGCGTGCCGGCGGCGCGAGGCAGCCGATCATCTGCTCGCCGCCATAGGTCCGATCCCCCCAAACCGGGTAGCCCAAATGCGCCATCATCGCGCGGATCTGGTGCAAAAAGCCCGTCTCCAGCGACACGTCGATGAGCGTGGCGCCGTCGAACCGTTCCACCGTGCGCCACGTTAGCGCGCACCGCCTGGCTTGGCGTACCTGGCCGGGCTCCACCACGCGCACGCGTGCCGGGCGGTGCCGCGTCACAGCCAGGTACGTTTCGCATCGGCCGGAGTCCTCGATGCTGCTGCGCACGATGGCCAGGTAATGCTTTTCGATCTCGTGATTGGCGAACGCCTCGCGCAAGCGCTGCCAATATGTTTGATCGAGCGCGACGCACAGCACGCCGGAGGTGGTCACATCCAGGCGGTGGACCACGCCGCTGCGCAGCCCGCCTTCGCCCACGCCCTGCACCTGCGGGTAACGCGCCGCGATCGCGTTGAGCACCGTCCCGCGCTCGCCTGGCCGCAGGGGGTGCACCGCCATGCCCGCGGGCTTGTCCACGATCAACCACCCCTGCCCGCTGGCCACCTGTGTCATCGGCAGATGCGCGTCGGGGAGGATCAGCTCGCTGCTGGGCGGCTCGAAAGCGTCCACCTCCACCCGGTCGCCCGCTTCGACGCGCCGCCCCTTGGCCCTGCCGCTCACCCGTCTGCCGTTGACCCTGACCAGCCCGCGCTCCAGCAACCGCTGAACCTGCTGACGCGATGCGCCCAACGCCTGCCCCAGCAGACGATCCAGCCGCTGACCCTGCCCCTGCGCATCGACCTGAATGGTTTGATGTATCACGCTCGATACGGACTACGAAAAATCACCGATAGGACAGCTCGATTCACACAAGATGTTTTTCGGGCGGGATGACTGGATCGTTTGAATGACCGGGATGAGGATTCGAAGGATGGCCTTGCCTCGCCAATCCGGTTGATCCCGTGATCTTGTCTCAACATCGTCCTACGCGTCACCGTGCTCTTCGCCCGTCGGCACGATCTGTCTGCCGTGCTCATCCAGCACGGCCAGGGCCTCGACCGGGCACACTCGGCACGCCTCGATCAGTTGATCGCGATCCACCGCCTGCGCGTCCGGGCGGAACGCCACCACCTGTGTGTCGTCCAGCTCGAACACCTGCGGCGCGACCTTGGTGCAATTGGCGCTGCCGATGCATCGCCCGCGGTTGATCCGCACCGTCAAAGACCCAAATCGGCGAGTCGGGTATTGCTCCGCCATAGCGCTTCCTGCTCAAGTGTTGGACAAGCTGCCGGGCCGACCTCACGCCCGCGATGCATCAACCGCCTGGCAGGACAAGGGCATTGTAACCGGGCGGTCTCTCTACCCTCTATTTTTTCTCCAGACCATTGGCATTTACGGGCATCGTGGTACGCTTGAGTGAGCCATGAACACTGCTGCCAGCGTTCAATCCGCCCGGATGCAAGCCGCTACAGCACGTGCGCCCTGGACGCTGTGGGTCGGCCTGATCGCGATTGCGTCGCTGGAGGCGCTGTTGTGGGTGGATGTCCAAGCGCGGGGCGGAACAGTGGTGCCCTGGGACGCC
>DASVCG010000247.1:0-2339 GCA_036381755.1 Phycisphaeraceae bacterium
TCTATTCGGTCGTGCGGCTCAGGCGTAGCCATCGGCCGATGGCCATCAGCGGGAAGTAGTGGCGGTAGAGGTGATAGCGCAGGTAGAACACGCGCGGGAAGCCGGTGCCGGTGAACCATTCTTCGTGCCAGGTGCCTGAGTCGAGCTGGGTGTCGCACAGCCAGGCGATGGCTCGCTGCACCGCTGGGTCGTGAGGGCCGAAGACCGCCATCAGGGCCATCGCGCCCCAGGCGGTCTGGCTGGCGGTGGACGGCCCGGTGCCGCGCAGGGAGGGGTCTTCGTAGGTGTCGGCGGTTTCGCCGAAGGAGCCGTCCTGTTGCTGGCTGCGGCGGAGCCACTGGCCGGCGCGCTGGACCCAGGGGGCGTTCATGTCCTGGCCGATGCGCTCTAGGCCGCAGAGCACCTGGAACGTGCCGTAGATGTAGTTGACGCCCCAGCGGCCGAACCAGCAGCCGTCGGGCTCCTGTCGGCTGCGGATGAAGGCGATGGCCCGCTGCACCGCGGGGTGGTCGGTCTTATAGCCGTGCCAGCCCAGGCATTCGAGCACTCGGCCGGTGATGTCGGGGCAGGAGGGGTCCTGGATGGCGTTGTGGTCGGCGAAGGGGACGTGCTCGAGGATGGGGCGGTCCTTGGTGCGGTCGAACGCGGCCCAGCCGCCGTCGTCGTTCTGCATCGCCAGGGCCCACGCCACGCCGCGCTTCGCCGCTGCCTGGGCCTCTTCGCCCCCGATGCGGCTCAGCGCCATCGCCACCATCGCGGTGTCGTCCACGTCCGGGTAGAACGGGTTGTTGAACTCGAAGTACCAGCCGCTGGGCTCCACGGGCGTTTTGACGTTGGCGATCCAGTCGCCGGCCTTGCGGCACTCCTTGCTCACCAGCCAGCGGGCGCAGCGGTCCATCGCTTCGTGCGAGTGATCCAAACCCGCTTCGCACAAGGCGTAAGCGGCGATGCCCGTATCCCACATCGGCGAGAGGCAAGGCTGGATGCGGATCTGGTCCGTCTGCGGGTCGTGGATCATCAGGTCGTCCAGGTCCTTGCGGGCCTTGACGAGCACCGGGTGATCGTCGGGATACCCCAGGCAGCGCAGGGCGATCTGGATGTAGACCATCGGCGGGTAGATCGCGCCCAAGCCGTCGGTCTGCTCCAGGTGATCAAGCATCCACTTTTCCATCCACCGGATCGCCCGACGACGCCAGGGCGTCAGGCCCAGGTGGTGGATCAGCTTCAGCCCGCGGTCCACCGCCAGGAAAAACCTCGACCAGAATGGATGCGGGTGCTCCTGTGCTGGAACCAACCGATGCTTGGCCTGCGGATCGACCCACAGCTCGTCGATCGATTTTTCAGGCGGCAGCGATCGGCAGGGGCGGTACGTCGTGACGATGCTCAGCGGCAGGATCATCGTCCGCGTCCAGGCGGAGACCTTGTCGAGGTGGAAATAGAACCACCGCGGCAGGAAGACGATTTCGGGCGGGATCGTGGGCTGGGCGGCGTAGCTCATCTGGCCCAGCGCGGCGTAGTAGAACTTGCTGAAGCTGTTGCTTTTCTCCGCGCCGCCGAGCGACAAAATCAGCTCGCGGGCCTTGCGCATGTGCGGCGCATCGGGGCTGTCGCCCATCAGCTTCAGCACGAAATACGCCTTGACCGTCGCGGAGATGTCCGGCTTGGACGCGCCGGGATACTGCACCCATGCGCCGTCCTCGCGCTGCTGGCCGCGAAGATACGCTGCGATCTTGGGCAGCCGCGGGTCATCCTCCTGGCCCAGAATCCATTTGAGCAGGATGTATTCGCTCTGGAGGATCGAATCGCCTTCCAGCTCGGCACACCAGAACCCTTCCTGGTTCTGTAGCGCGAGCAGGTGATCCACCGCGCGGCTCAGGTGCGCCGCGGCCCGGTCCAGCAGCGACCCATGCCGGCCTAGGAATCGCTGAACCGCCTCGGACGACACCCCCGCTGAGACGGGCGTCTGGCCGTCGGGCTCGGACGCATCAGGCCGCCAGGTCTGCGTGGCTCCGGCGTGACTCATGCCGTTTCAAACCCCCAATCGTGTTCAGCGGGTGACACAGCCTGGGCTGCTGACTGCCAGGCGGTCCAGGCGTTGAGCAAGACCCATCCCAACGACGGGTCCGTCCCAACGCCCAGGCAGGAGGCCGACACCTGCGCCTTGCTGCGCAAGACGATTTCCGTACCCAACTTAGCAAAAGAATACAGTCTGATCAATAGGGATGGGATGGCGACGTTCGGTCAGGCCCCAGAGCGGCTCCGCAGCCAGACAGCGGATGGATGGGCACATCATTGGCGGCATTGACCGTCAGCGCTGCCACTATCACCCCCAATTATAC
>DASVCG010000248.1:0-3799 GCA_036381755.1 Phycisphaeraceae bacterium
GCTGCCGTCAGCCAGGAGATTTTCATAAAACGGATCAAAGTCCTCGGCGCGGATCTGGCTGATCGACCACTGCGAGATTTCCTTCACGACCGGCCAGAGGTTGAATCGCTCGATCTCCTCAGCACGGCAGAACCACAGCCCATCGCAGCCGAGCTTGATGAGCCGGCGGGCAGCGTCGCGCACAGCCTCGGGCGTGGGATCGCCCGTGCCGCCCTGCTCGGGCGTGGGCCACTCGGCCAGGAAAATCGGCCCGAGGAACGTGCTGTCCGGCCGGCTGATGCGCAGCAATTCGCTTGTCTGCTTGACCAGCGTCGACATCCCGCCTGTCATCACGATCATCGGCATGTGCTCGTTGATCAGTCCCTCCTCCTCCCACGTCAGCGCGTCCTGGTGAATCAATTGATACGGGCTGACCGACTGGTGGCTGCTGTAGTTGAACGCGCCCACCGGCAGGGACGACACGCCCGACGCTTCCATGTCGGCACGCACCTCGCGGATGAACTGCGTCACGTAATCGGCCTTCAGCCTCAACCATCGCGGATCATCGACCGCGGGCACATAGGACTCGTCGTAGCCGTACTGCTCGCGAAACCGCTTGAGCGCCGGCTCGTCATAGCCGAAGTTGCCGTAACCGATGACATACGTCGGGTAGCGGATGAAGTCGAGCGCCAATCCGTCCACCGGGTAGTTCTGCACATACTCCATGAGCAGCGCCCGCTTGATCCATCGCACCTCCGGGTAAGCCGGGCTGAGCATGTAGGGGTGGGGCGTGCCGTCGATGCTCCGCGTGAACATCTCCGGGTGCGCCGCGGCGAACTCGCGGCACTTGGAGATCTCGTTGGTGGCGAAGCAGGCGATGTGCCCGTACACCTCGATGTTGTTCTGGTGCGCCAGCTCGCAGAACAGCTTGATGTAGTCGGGCGCGCCCGGCGGCGAGGACGGGCCGATCTCGCTCGGGTAGTCCTCCTCCTGAAAGTTGACGTACGCCTTGGTGATGCCGCTGCCCGCCAGGCGGTTGATCAGGTATCGCACGCTGTCCTCAGACCGCTGCCCGTAGCCGGTCCACTGGCCGTTGGGCCGCTGGTACAGCCCGATCCCGCCGTAAAACCCGAGGATCGGCTTGTCGGGGTCGTGCTTCGCCTTGAACTTCCCCGCGCCCGGGTGCGGTTGGATGCGGATCGGTGCCGATGGATCATCCGCAGCGTGCGCCAAAGAAACCATCAGCCCCATCGCAACCGTAAGCATCAAAATGCGTTTCATCTGTATCCAATCTTTGCATGGAATGATTTTGCAGCAAGCCGATTCAGCGAGCAGCCGCTACCTGCTACTCAGCGAAAGCCTGCTCGTGAGCGACCAGCCGCAGGATGACGGGCCCTGGGCCGACGGTCAGGTTGTCGATCACCACCGCGTTCCGCTCGATCCGGTAGGGCACGTCCTGCACATTGCAGTGGTTATAAAGCGGAATGCGCACCGGATAGGTGTACTTCGTGCCGGCGATCTGCAGCGTCGTCGTGACCTGCTTGCCCGACGCGTCATCGCTGTCGTTCCACAGCACGATCAATTTCTCGTAGCCGTTGCGCACGTAGCTGGCTGCGTGATCGACCGGCTCGCTCAAGTGGATCCGCTCGGGCGCGGGCTGTGTGTTGGATCGGCTGTGGAACACGTGCGCGACCGTCCGCATCGCATACCAGGCCGGGTAGTGCTTGACCGTGAGGTTGCCGTGCTCATCGAGCACCAGGTCGCACAAGCCGAAGAACCCGTACCAGTGCGGCGCCGTTCGCCCGTCGGGCAGGACCCACTGGCGGATGAGGATGTAATAAGGCGTGTAGTCCCAGCCGATGTCGAACAGGCTGATGAACCCCTTGGCGACCATGATCGCCTGCGTTTGGTCGTCCATGTAGGTGTAGTTCGTCGCGTTGGAGGGGAACGGGTTGTCCACCTTCGCGGGCACGTAGCCCACGCCGTTGGAGTAGAGCTTCATGTTCGGCGAGAGCGAGCGCACCTTCGCGACGAAATCTATCACCGCCTGGCTGGCACTGAAGCCAGGGTTGGCCGCGATGCCGTCGGCGATCCTGGTATACCCCAGCTCGTGCAGTGCCTTGACGTAGCCCCAGTCCAGCCCCGCCATGCCGAACATGCAGGTTTTGGCCTCCGGGTCAGCGGACTTGATCGCCTGGGAGATTTTCGTGAAGACCTGCATGTAAATCTCGGGCGTCCAGCGGCGCTCCTCGGGGGCGCTGGCGTACGTTCTTGTTCCGTCGCCGACGGATTCCTCCCACAGGTTGGCGTTGACCTCGTCGCCGACGATGTAGTACTCAGCCTGTCCCTTGAACGTCTGGGCGACCTGCGCGACCCACTGGACGTATTCGTCGATGCGGTTTTCGGGATTTCTGGGGTGCATGTTCCACCCGCTGCCCTCGATGCCCTGGAACTGCTCGTCGCCGCCAAGGCGCACGCCGATCTTGAGCCCGTACTTCTGGCTGAGTCGACGAAAATCACGCACCGCCTGAACGTAGTCGGGGTTTTGCCACTTGGTGGGGCCCGTGTAGAAGTGGGTGGAGGTCAGGCCCAGCTCAGCCCAGTCGCGGATCAGCACCTCCTGCCAGTCGGGCCGGTTGCGCTCGAGGCGCAGCTCACCATTCGCCCCGGCGCCGAACCCCTTGGCCAGCAGGTAGTACATCGGCGTGGAGTAGGGCGCTTCACGCTGCGGCAGCGGCGGCGGAGCAACCGCGCCCAGAATCTGCGCCTGCTGATCTGCCGGCAGCTCCGAGAACATCAGCGGACGCTTCCCCGCGTTCGCCGCGGGCGACTGCGCCAGCGTGACACCCGGCAAGCCCACGCCAAAGCAGCCGCAGGCGATCAACGCAACAATCCATCTCCGCCCTGAAGCCCGACGTACGCGCGCAGCGTTTGTATTCCTCATGATGCTCCCTTGCTTACTGTTTTCCCACCACACCGAGTGCCAGATCGTGCCCTATAAGCCTTGAACGCCCTCTTTAACCTGCTTAACCCGCGATGCTCGCCCCTCAGCAGCGATTCGGGATTCGATTGCCGACCTGTGGGACACAACCTAGGACATATGGTCGAGTTCGACGGCGTCCCTTGTCCGCGGACTCGATTCGAGACAGACCGCTACCCCACACCCAATAACCAGCCCGCAGCGGTCGAAAGCACATTGCTGTCAGCGTCGTAGAAGGTCGTGGGTGCCGTGGATGCAGCGACACTCAGCCCGAGGACAGCACCTGCCAGCGCCAGACTTCGATTCAGGTGCGGCATTCCAAGCCTCCTTCGAGATGGATGAAAAGCAGATGACGCTGTCGGGCGCGCATCCCTGCGCGAGAGTGGCCCCGAGCGCCAGGTTAATTTATATCATGAAATAATATCCGTCAATGGGCGGATTGAAGGGTTTGTCCGCCGCCGATGCGCTCACGAGGCTTTTAGTCAGAATGGGGGCGTGGCTTGGCGATGGCCCCGCGGCCGGCTGCTGCCCAACTCGGCGACACTTTTGTATTTTCCCATTTTTTCTCGATTTACATGCGAAAATCGCGGAGATGCCCCACCGCTGACGCCGCCCAGAGAACAGACACCGCCGGCCATGATCGCCGCCTCACGAGGCTACGCCTATATAATTCGTTTCATAAATTAATGCCCCGCTGCGGCGGCCTTATTCGATCCGCAGCAGCGGGATGGGCTCGAACAGCGTCCGCGCATCACTCGATTCGAAGTCGCCCCGGCAGGGATTGGGTTGGATCAGGGCGTTTGCTTCTCGATCAGGCCAGGGAAAGGCTCAAAAGGCCCG
>DASVCG010000249.1:0-3283 GCA_036381755.1 Phycisphaeraceae bacterium
CGTGCCCGCCAAGCGGCTCAACCCGACGACGCTGGCCGTGGAGGCCGATCCGGACGTGCCCGGCGGCGCCTGGGACGTGCGGCTCATCGTGCTGCACGGCCTGCCCGGGGTTGTGGGCCGTGACGGGGAGGGACGCTGGGAGATCCCGTTCAACTTCGACGTGCGTTTTTCGGCCGATTAAAGGCCACTCAACAGGAGATCGAACATGGCCAACACCTACGCAACGACCGCGGGAACCAAGCTCTTTTACGGGGACGTGGGAGGCGGCGACCCCACCACCCAACTGGCGGGGATCGACGACATCACCCTCCCCACGCATGAGGCCGACGAGTTCGAGGTCACGCGGCTCGACCAGGAGGTTTCCGCGGGGGTGCATGACTGGTGGAAGCAGTGGGCTCCAGACCACATCGACCCGGGCCAGATCGAGCTCAAGCTCGCGATGGACGGCACGACGGTCGAGACCCTCTACGGCCTGGTCCGCCAGCTCAAGTCGTGGAAGATCCTCTACAGCAACGGGGACAAGATCGTCTGCGACGGCTGGATCAAGAGCGTGGGCCAGGAGGCGCAGCGCGGGGACGAGGTGTTGATCCCCGTCACGATCCGCCTCTCCGGCAAGCCCGTCTACACCAAGGCCTCCGCGGGGTGATCCCCCGCTGGTGAACCGGTGACTTGAACCTGGGAGCAACCATGAACACCGCTGCTGAAATCAAGCAACGCATCGCCGAACGCTCCAAGCCGGAGAAGGTCGAGGTCGAGGGCCTGGGCGTGTTCACCGTCCGCAAGCTCACGGTCAAAGAAGTGCTGGAGATCGCCAAGCTCGGCGACGAGCGGGGCGGCTGCCACCTGGTGGCCACCGCCGTGCTCGACGCCTCCGGCCAGACGCTGTTCACGCCCGACGAGGTCGCGGTCTTGGACCTGACCACCTACCGCCAGCTCACCGACGCGGCGTCGAAGGTCAACAACCTGCCCGACCGGATCGAGGCCGCCCGGGGAAACTGACCGGGCCCGGCGGGGCGCTGCTGCGGTTCCTGCTGGCGCTGGCCGACCGCCTGGGCAAGACGCTCGACGAGGTCGGCCGCATGGACCTGGAGGAACTGGCCCTGTGGGCCGCGTGGCACCAGGACCACGACCCCGAGCTGAGAGCCGACCTGAGGGCGGGCGTGCTCGCGGCGACGGTGGCCAGCGCTGCATTCGGCAATCGACGGCGCTGGAAGCCGGAGGACTTTTTCCCAGGCCTCAATCCGCGGGGCAACCGAGCGCGGAGCGATGAAGAGATCAGGAAGAGCGCGCTGGCCTGGTGCGCGATGGTGGGCGAGGTCAAGGGCCCCCGGAAGGGGCAGACGGAAGGGAAGGCATGACATGGCATTCAGCGCCGGCGCCATCACGGGGCTTGTGACGCTCAACACGCGGCCGCTGGCCGCCGCGCTGGGCCAGGCCCAGGGCATGGTCCAATCCTTCGCCTCCCGCGTCGCCGGCCTGGGCGGCCTGATCAGCGGCGCGCTGGGCGGCATCAGCCTCGGCGCTGGGCTCAAGCTCGCGGCTGATTTCGAGCAGACGCAGGTGGCCCTGGAGGTTTTGCTGGGCGATGCGGAAAAGGCCCGCGATCTGATCGACGAGCTGCAGACGCGGGCCGCCCGCACGCCTTTCGGCATCGCCGGGCTCACCGACGCCACCAAGACGCTGCTCAACTTCAACGTGGCGGGCGATCAGGTCATGTCCCTCATCGACATGCTCTCCAACGTCGCCGCCGGCAACGAGGAGCGGCTCAAGGCGCTGGCCCTGGTCTACGGCCAGGTGGCCTCCAACGGCAAGTTGATGGGCCAGGACCTGCTGCAGTTCATCAACGCCGGCTTCAACCCGCTGTTGCTCATCTCCAGGCGCACCGGCGAGTCGATGGCCGAGCTGCGCGACCGCATGTCCCGGGGCGAAATCGGCATCGACGAGCTGCGCCAGGCGTTCGTCGACGCCACCAGCGCGGGGGGGCAGTTCTATGGCATGAACGAAAAACAGTCCCGCACGCTCGGCGGCCTGTTCGGGACGCTGCAGGACTCGGTGTCGACGGCCCTGCGCCGCGTGAGCGAGGAGCTGATCAAGGGGCTGGGCCTCAAGGACCTGGTCGCCGCCACGTCCGCCGCCGTCGATCGGTTCGCGGACCGCATCATTGGCGCCACGTCGGCCGTGCTGGCGTTCGGTCGCGGCGTGGCGGGCTGGGTGGCAAGCAATCGTGAACTCGTCACGTCTATCGGCCTGGTGACCGGCAGTGTCGTGGGGCTGATCACCGCCTTCCGCACGCTGCGCGTGACCGCGGCGCTCGCCTGGGCCACGGTCACGGCCCCCATCGCGCTGACCGTTGCGGGGATCGCGGCCGTCGGCACGGCCATCGCCCTGGCCCTGGGCGAGGGGGAAACCTGGACCCAGCGCCTGCGCGACGGATTCGGCAAGATGGCCACCTTCGTGGTGCAGGCCGGCGTCGGCGCCTTCACCGCCGTGGAGGTGGCCATCCAGCACTGGGACAAGACCTGGGCGCTGGCCAAGGCCTCGGCCGAGCTGGGGATCGTGGGCTTCTTTCAGAACGTCAAGCACCTCCTGACCGTCAACATCCCCGAGGTGCTGGGCTGGCTGTCGCGCAACTGGCAGGACCTGTTTGCCGGCATCTTCCTCTACACCACAGGCGTGCTGGAGAACCTCGCGAAGAACATCCGGGCGATCTTCACGGCCCTGTGGGAGTACATCAGGACACGCGGCGCCTCCGGATTCCAGATCGACTGGACACCGCTGACCGAGGGCATCCACGTGGCCATCCGGGAGCAGCTCAAGCTGACCGAGCGTGAGCTGACCGATCGGGAGAGGGTCCTGATAGGACAGGTGGCGAAGTTGGGGACCGAGCTGGGTGATGCATTCAATGAGCGCATGGGGCCGCGGGTTCAGTCCGCCTTGGCCGCGCTGGGCCTGGCGGATGGGAATGTCCCCGGGCTCCCAGGCGCCATCCCGGGGACAGAGTCCGGGGCGGTGCAATTGGCGCGTCAGGCGGCACGGGATGCGGCTGATGCGACGCGGAGGGTGACCGCCCCCGACAAGTTCGCCTCGCTGAACCTGGTCACCAGCGCCGAGGAGCTGGCCCTGCGGGGGCGTCAGCGGGCCGAGGCGATCGGAGCCGTGGCCTCAGGCAAGAACTACGACAAGGAGCAGGTCGACCAGCTCAAGCGGGCCGTCGGCGTGCTCGAGGAGATCGCGGCGGCGACGGCCACGCCGGCCCAGGAGCAGGTGGTGACGATCCCGGGGT
>DASVCG010000250.1:0-4141 GCA_036381755.1 Phycisphaeraceae bacterium
GATCTTTTCCCGCGCAACGCCCGCCCCCTCCTTCACAGCCGGATCTATGGTTCAGCACGACCGCCCCCGCGCTGTTCATGCAGCCGGCTCATCCTCATAACGCGCCAGCACGTCGCGCAACGAGGGTTCATCAGGCGGCTCTTCCGCATCGGCTTCGTCGAACATCGCCCGCTTGAGGTCCAGCTTCAGCAGGTCCACGCACGCCTTGCGCGCCACGTCCTGGCCGGCCTCGTCCTCCTGCGTCGCCAGGCGGATCAGCCTCGACGCCGCCAGCAGCCGGTAACGGCTCAGCAGCAGTTGCGTTTGCAAGTCCGCCAGCACGCACAGCCCATGCAGGCAGCGCTGCGTCTGAGGATCGCCGGCCCACGTCGCCAACTCGTGAGGCGACAGCCCGTGCGCCTTGGCCAGGGCCACCACATCGTGCTGAGCATTGAAGATGTCGTGAATCAATAGCGCCCGACGCTTGGTCCCGATTTTGCGCATAACCAAAAGCTCCGGGTTTTTGAGGATTAGGTCGAATCAGAGATTTTGGGATACGAGGCATGAAAGCCATTTTTATGATGACGTGTCGGTTAGAGGCATCCGCGACTGGGCATGGGCCACCAGTTTCATCAGCGCCTCTTCTCGCCTGCCGCCGATGCGCTTCAGACACGCCTCCAGCTCGCGCCGCTCTTGAGGGGGCAGGAAAAAATGCACTGCCACGGGCCTCGATTCGCTCTCCATCGGCAGCCGGGGCGCAGGTGGCGGCTGGTGCGTCGCCAACAGCTTCTGGAGCTGTGCCGCTTCCTCCGGTAAGCTTGCTGGCAGATCCTTCAGCGACATCTTGCTCCCCAGCTCCGCCACGAGCGCCGCCCGCCTGCGCACATCATCATGCCCCTCCAAGCGGTTGAGCGTCGCCAGCAGCATCAGCGCCTCGCGATCATCCACCTCCCACACGACGCAGCGAGCCCGCGCATGCCCCAGCCGGCGAAGCACCTGCACGCGATGATGCCCATCAAGAATCTGAAACCGTGGGGTGTTCTCCGCTGAGGACGACGCGCCGCGGTTCCCCTCATCAGCCGGGGAATCTTCGCCTTTCATCGGCCGCACGATCAGCGGCGGATACCGCCCCGTCCGCTGAATATGCCCCATCAGCTTCGCCAGCCGACGCGCGGGCATCACGTTGCTGTTGAACCCGTGCGCCTCCAACCGCTCCAGAGGAATCTCCACCACCTGATCCATGTCGAAATCTCCAGCCTCCAAACTCAATGTTTTTCGATTCGGACTCAAAAACCCAAAATTCCACGAATTACCCGCGAATCGGTGATTTTGTTATGACGTTGCCTTATCAGATACGGGAGCTGACCCCTCCCGGCGGTCATACAGGTAATACACGGGCTGAAGCATCAGCCGCGCCTGCGCTAGCCGCAGTTGATCGATCAGGCTCATCACAGCACAGCCACGGCGAGGGTTGTGCAGCCGCTGCCAACGCTTCAATTCGCGCAGCAACCACCGCTGCTTAGCCGGCTCCATCGCCTCGATGCGCTCAACAGCCCGATCAGCCCGGGCCAGGTCGAGCAGGGTCAGCCCAGCGGTTTCCATCGCGGTCAGCAGCCGTGCGTCAGAAGTGTGCAGCGGTCGGCGGTAGGCGCGCATCCCCGCTTTCCGGAAGAACGGGTGCACGCGACCCATCGCCGCCAGCGCTTCGGTAAAGATCGTCGTCGGCCGCTCGAGCGCTGCGCGCACCAGCCGCACCGCCAGCCCCAGGCCGCGCCACTGCGGGTGCACCACCACACGGCTGATGCAACGCACCTCGTCACGCAACAGCGCCGCCCGCTGCGTCGGCGTCAGCCACGTGCCGTACCGATCGCCCAGCGCCCAGTTGCGCATTCGACAACTCAAATGCGGCATCGACTCCACCAGCACGCCCACCACGCGCTCCTTGCTGCGCCGCTGAAGGTACCGCCCCACCACCGTCAAACGTGGATCGCGCAGCACCAGCACGCGCGTCGGCGGCGAGGGCCGCTGCGCCAGGTAGTGATACGCGGCCAACTCGTCATAATCGCGCAGCGTGCCCGTCGTCAGCACCAAAGAGGCTGTCAGGTCCGCCGGTTTGGCACCGAATCGCCGCTTGAGCTGGCTGCGCCAATCCTTCCCGCTCCCGATTTCGTTCACCCTCTCCCCCCGCTGAATCCTCGCAGCCCGATGCGAATGGCGTTTGATGATGGCGACGCGGCAAAACGGCGAAGCGCGCAGGCCCGTCAAGACGTGGGCGCATCCTGTCGTTGGATCACTTCCACCGCTGGGCCCAGGTCCTTCACGATCAGCACATCGGGCTCCAGTGCTTCAAGCAGATCATCGTGCGTGGTGGCAGCGATGAGGCACACCGGCGTCTTGCGGATCCACTTTCGCGCGTTGCGCGCGATCACCATCGCTGTCTGCCGATCCAGCGTCGCGCCGAATTCATCCGCCAGGAACACGAGAAGCTTCCCCGCGTGCAGCGATTCAGAATCGACTGCATCCGATGAAAGCGATGGCGTCGGGCCGACATTTGGATGCGCCGCATGCCATGCCTGCGCCATCGCCTGGGCCAGGCGCAGGCGGTATCGCTGACCATCGGAGAGCTCGCCGGGGCAGCGGAGCATCACGAACGCGTCGCTCAGTCCCGCCAGGCTCAGCCACTGGAGCGTTTGCTCCAGCGGGGCGGGGTCGAACAGGTCCACCAGCGGGCGGTCCTGCGGCTGGGACAGGCGGTCCAGGTGGATTACCCGTGCATCGCGCCGCTGGCGCAGCGCCTCTTCGATCAGGCGCAGCAGCGTGGATTTGCCCCCGCCGCTGGGGCCGGTGATGAACACCACCTGATGCGGCCCAAGCGTGAGCCGCATCGGCCGAAGCACCTCCACCTGCCGGCGTTCGTCAACGCCCAGGCCAAACATCGCCGCCACCTCCAGCACGTTGGCTGAGGGCTCGCCCAGCGGCGCAGCGGTGACGCAGCAGGCCAGGTTCAGATGAATCATGGCCGGCCCCCCTCGCATTGAAATGGAATTGAGATGGAACGCGCCGCAGCCCGGCGGCTTGGGCGGCGCAGCAGACGGTTCAGCGCAGCGAAACGCCTCAACCGATCGCCTGCGCCAGCGTGCGGATGGTCCGGATGCGCTGGCGCACCTGGTGCAGGGTCAGGCCGGTGAGGCGCACGGTGTCGCGCAGGCTGCGGCCCTGGAGGAAGAAGCGGCGGCCGACAGCCAGGCAGTCGCGTGGCACCAATTCCGCCCGCTGGGTCAGGAGGCGAAACTCGCGCTGCTGAATCCGCTTGGTGAGCCGGGCGATCCGCCGCTGGAGCCGCCGACGGCCCATCCCCGTGATCAATTCCAGCTCCGCGGCGCTGAGCCCGTGCCGGTACACCTGCTCCAGCAGCAGCCGATCCGGTTTGTCCAGATGCTGGGCCAATTCCAGCACCCGCTCGACGCAGCGGCGGCGCCAGGCCCGCTCCTCCCCATCGGCCGCGATCAGCCGCTGGGGCCATCGCGTCGCGTGTCCCATCGGGTTTGCCCCCACGTTCAAGAATTGCTAAACTTTCACCCATTGTTTAACGCATCCGATGCCGCGCGTCAAGACAAAGTTCAATATTCATTGAACCATGGGGGAGGGCCCCGGCGATGCAGAGCGTGGGCGAGCTGGTGCGGACGAGGCGTCAGGCGAGGGGGATGACCCTGGCGGCGCTGGCCCGGGCCGCGGGGGTGACCAAAAGCTACCTCTCGATGATCGAGAATCAGCGGGTGGCCAACCCGCCCTCGCGGCAGGTGCTGGCGGCGCTGGAGGAAGCGCTGGGGATGGAGGAGGGCGAGCTGCGCTGCGTGGCGGCGTGGCAGTCCGCCCCCTTGCCGGTGCGCGCCCAGTTGGAGCACTTGGCTGAGCAGGCCCGCCGGGCGCAGGAGTTCGCCCGCTGGCTGCGCGCCAGCACCTCCCGTCGCGCGGGCGGCGGCAAGAACCTCGACAAGCTCTACCGCACCGGTCAGCTCCGCAAACGGCTGCAAGAAATGATCGGCGAGGCGGAAGAAGCTGAGCGGGACGATCCGCCCGTGATGCCGCTGATGCCCGCGGTGCGGTCGCGCGTCCCGCTGATCAACAAGGTCGCTGCTGGTTACCCCAGCGGCTTCACCGA
>DASVCG010000251.1:0-3616 GCA_036381755.1 Phycisphaeraceae bacterium
GCTGCGTTTTCTGCGGGACGACCCGGCCTGCGCCTATGACTACCTGTCGGACGTGACCGGGGTGGATTACCTGAATTATCCGGGCCTGCCCGCGCAGGGGCCGCGCGGCCGATTCGCGGTGGTGTACAACCTGGTGAGCACCCGCGACAACCGCAGGCTGCTGGTGAAGGTTTATCTGGACCCCTCGCTGGACACCCACGGCGCCGAGGACGACCCGGCGCTTCATCTACCCACGGTGACGGACCTGTGGCCCGGCGCGGAGTGGATGGAGCGTGAGGTGTTCGACATGTTCGGCATCCGGTTTGATGGCCACCCGGACCTCCGCCGCATTTTGCTGTGGGAGAGCTACCCGGCCCACCCGCTGCGCAAGGATTATCCCGTCACCGGCCGGGGCGAGCGCGAGGATTACCGGGTCATCCACCGTGAAAGCGCCTGAGCTGCTGCGGCCCGGCTGGCTGCGGTTACAAATTCCTGGAGCGGCGCAGCATGCCGCCCAGCGGTGTTGTTGTCAGCACAGCCGCTTTCCCGCAAGATCCGCATGCCTGGCTCGGTCGAGGGGGATTGCTGGTCGCTTCGCGTCGCTGCGCAGGCCCCATAACGTCTTGAAAAGAATCGAATCCCCCGCGGAGGCTGCGCGTGGCGGCTACAGCCGTGCCTGCTGCGTGGCCGATAGAAGCAGGGAATCCCGCTGCGAGGCGGGCCAGGGATTTTGTTGTCGAACGAGGAGGCGGCTCGATCCATGACAAGCACCCGACGTTGGCTTGAGCGTGCGGTGATCGGAGGCGTGATCCTGCTGGCCCTGGCGCAAGGCGTCGTGGCGCAGCCCGCGGCCGGCGTGGGCGATGACCAGACGACCCACGCCCAGGCAGTGGACGATGCTGCGCAGAGCCAGGCGGCCCCGCTGGCCGCTCCAGCCGCGTCGGATCAGCCGGCACAGCAAGACCCCGGCGAGGCGGCTCAGGTCGAACACCCCGCGGGCACGCAGTCGGCGGACGCTCATGCCGCTTCGGCTCACGCCAAGCATTCGCCTCACCCGGCCTGGATCATCCCCTTCGCTGTGATGCTTCTGAGCATCGCCTTGTTCCCGCTGTTCGCCCCGCACTGGTGGGAGCACAGGTACCCGTGGGTGGCGGCGATGCTCTTTTGCGTGGGGCTGCTCTACTACGCCGCGGTCCGCCGCGACCTGCACCCGTGGCTGCACGAGATGCGCGAGTATGTCAGCTTCATCTCGCTGCTGTTCGCCCTGTTCGTGGTCAGCGGCGGCATCGCCATCCACGTCTCGCGTCGGGCGACGCCGTCGGCCAACGTCGTGCTGCTGTTCAGCGGTGCGATCCTCGCCAACCTCTTTGGCACCACGGGCGCCGCGATGCTGCTGATCCGGCCCTACATCCGCATGAACCGCGCCCACATCAAGCCCTATCACATCATTTTCTTCATCTTCATCATCGCCAACGTCGGCGGCTGCCTCACGCCCATCGGCGACCCGCCGCTGTTCCTGGGCTACCTCAAGGGCGTGCCGTTCTGGTGGGTGCTCCAGCACTGCTGGCAGCCGTGGCTGGTGGCCAACGCGCTGCTCCTGGGCGTGTTCTTCATCATCGACAAGCTCGACCACGCTAAGGTCCGACGCGACGAGCCCCCCGAGCACGACAGCGGCCCGGCGGTGCGCATCAACGGCGTCCTCAACTTCGTCCTCATCCTTCTCGTCGTCGTGGCGGTGTTCCGGCCCAGCGTGTTCGACGCTGCAGCGGCGCTGATGGAAGGCGGCGTCACGCCTGACAAGATCTTCCACCTGCTCTTGAGCCGCGAGGTCCTCATGGTCGCCACGGCCCTGGCGTCGCTGAGGATGACGCACCGCGGCGTCTACGAGCAAAACGAATTCACTTTCACCCCCATCCGCGAGGTGGCGATCCTGTTCCTGGCGATCTTCTCGACCATGGTGCCCGCGCTGGAGTACCTGGACGCCAACGCCGACCGGCTGCCGCTCAGGACGCCGGGGAACTTTTACTTCGCCACCGGCTCGCTCTCGAGCGTGCTGGACAACGCGCCGACCTATCTCACCTTCCTCCAGGCGCGCCTGGGCGCGATCCCGCAGGAGCAGGTCGACCAGATCCAGCAGATCACGGATGAGATTTACCTGGCCTACGAGCAGGATCCCTCGCTGCCGCTGGTCAGCCACATCCCCGAGGATGTCGACCCGCAGGTGCGCCAGGCGCTCTACGCCGTCATCCGCTACCACGCTGACGACATCATCAGCCACAAGGGCCACGTGGACCCCAACGAGCTTAAGCTCGGGTTCCTTATCGGCGTGCCGGAGCTGAATGCGTACCTGATCGCGATCTCGATCGGCGCGGTGTTCTTCGGGGCGTTCACCTACATCGGCAACGCGCCCAACTTCATGGTCAAGTCGATCGCGGAGGCCTCGGGGATCAAGATGCCCACCTTCCTGGGCTACGTCGTGCGCTTCGCGGTGCCGATCCTCCTGCCCGTTCTCGTGATCATCTGGGCGGTGTTCTTCCTGAGACACGGCTGATGAGGCGCGCAGTCGACGCGGGCCGCCATGGCGCACCGCCCATTCGAAATCCTTGGGGCATTCGCTACCCTTAGAGGCATGGAGTCACGCAATCTTTGGGCGCCCTGGCGGATCGGCTACATCCAGGGTCTGGCGCAGGCGGCTGGGCCGGCCAAGGATCAGGCCAACGGCTGTTTTTTGTGCGAAGCGGCGCGGGTGGGGCTGTCTGAAGAGGAGCAGGCCCAGCGGCTGGTGCTGCTGCGGGACGACCGGGGCATCCTGCTGCTCAACCGCTACCCGTACACCAACGGCCATCTGCTGGCGGCCCCGCTGGAGCACCTGCCTGAGCTGAGCGACCTGACCGCTGATCAGCGCAGCGGGCTGATCGAGCTGGCGGAGCTGGGGACGCGCCTGCTCAAGGCAGCGGTCAACCCGCAGGGGGTGAATCTGGGCATGAACATCGGCCGATGTGCCGGCGCGGGCGTGCCCGGCCACGTTCACCTGCACGTGGTGCCGCGCTGGGGCGGCGACGTCAATTTCATGGACGTGGTCGCTGGTGTGCGCATCATCCCCCAGGCCCTGGAGGAAAGCTACCGTTTATTCAAGGAAACGCTGGCCCGGCTGTGAATGGATTCAAGGGCGCATCGCCGGCGGGTGGGAAGGCTGACACCGGCCGCGGCTTGCGTCGCCCGATCGCGGGGCTTACGCCGCCAATCGTTCTTCCAGACGGATGCCGATCTCGTAGCCCGATTCGCGGACCGCATCGCGAACGATGGTGCCTCGCAGGTCAAAGCCGTGCTCAGGGCCGTGCGGCGGGAAAAACAGCGTCACCTGCGAGCCCACCGCCAGCGGCTCCTGCGACAAGGCGCCCAGGCCCGTGGTCGACTGGTTGATCAACTGGATGGAGCAGATCCGCTTCCACGTTCCGGCGGGGTCGGGTCCGGAAATCACCGCGGTGACTCGGCCGGAAACGGCACGCCGCTGGCTCCTGCGACGCTCAAAGAAAAGCACCCCCGACGGCTCCCCGATCGGATCGGTTAATCTAATGGCGGGGTTGGACATGACCGCAACGCTCCAGGAAAGTTCCCCCCGCCTGAGCATCGGCCA
>DASVCG010000252.1:0-5388 GCA_036381755.1 Phycisphaeraceae bacterium
ATCTGGCCAAGCGATCAGCCTGGCTCTATGCTCGTGGGGCTATGACCCATTGGGACGTGCCCCCGTTTGTGCGCGAGGACCTGCGTCAGCTCCAGATCGAGCTGGACGACGACCGACTCACGCAGCTTGCGCGCTACCTGGCGATGCTGCTGGAGGCCAACCAGCGGACGAACCTGACCGCGGTGCGCGAGCCGGAGGCGGCCTGGCGGCGGCTGATCATCGACAGCCTCACCCTCCTGCCGGGGCTTGAGCCGCTGGACGCGGGGGCCAGGCTCATCGACGTCGGCAGCGGCGGCGGGCTGCCGGGCGTCCCCGTCGCCATCGCCAGGCCCGACCTGCACGTGACCCTCCTCGAGGCCACCGGCAAAAAGGCGCGATTCCTCGAATCCTGCGCACACGAGCTGCCCTTGCCCAACGTGGCGGTGCTCCACGACCGTGCTGAGGTCGTCGGGCAAAACCCGCGCCATCGGCAAAAGTACGACCTGGCCATGTGCCGGGCCATCGGGCCCATGAGCGAGCTGTTGGAATATACTCTGCCCCTGGTCAAGGTCGGCGGGCGCGTGCTGGCCATGAAGGGGCCCAAGGTCGAGCAGGAATTGGCACACGCCGGCGATGCGCTGGCCAAGCTCGGCGGGGGCGATCTCCAGGTCATCGAGGCCTATCCTCCCTCCTTCGGCCTGGACCTGGTGATCGTCAGCATCCTCAAAGAGCATCCCACGCCAAAAAAATACCCCCGCAGGCCCGGCGAGCCGCGTCACGACCCGCTGTGACATCAGCGACGGCGGCGCCGTCGCAAAAAACGCCTTCCAGCCCCCCCGATGCAGCGATAGCCGCTGACTGCCGGTGCAAATTTCGCCAAAATCGGGTTTCGCCCGCCTGCACGGGTAAAATGAGGGGTACGCCGCCGCCTTGCCGACGGAGCCCGGCTCATGAAGTTCCAATATGGCCCCTACGACGGGAATCCCTTCCCCACGCCGGACTCGCTTTTCCCTCAGCCCAAGCTGGTCCAGTTCATCCTCCAGTACGGCGAGCAGGCGCTGGACGCGATGGAGCAGATGGAAGACCAGGAGGGGCAAAACGTCCTGGAAGCTCTCATCGAGGCCGGGCTGGTCGAGAAGGTGGAGGATGAGGACGGAAACGCCCAGTACCGCCTCACGCCCAAGATGCTCCGCGGCATCGAGCACAAGGCGCTGATGGAGATCTTCCAGGGCCTTCAGCGCGGCGCCAAGGAGGGGCACCAGACACTGGCGCCGGGCCGAACCAGCGAGCGGTCCGACGGCACCAAGCCTTACGAGTTCGGCGATCCCCTCAGCGAGATCGACCTGGCCGCGACGATGCGCAACGCGGTGGCCCGTCAGCAGGCGGAGAAGCAGCTTGCCGGCGACCCGCCCGGCCCGTCGCTGCCCATCCACCTGAACGCCGACGACTTCGAGCTGCACATCACCGAGGGCACCGCGGACTGCGCCACGGTGGTGCTGCTGGACCAGTCCGGCTCGATGATGCGCTGGGGCCGGTTTTATCAAGCCAAGCGCGTGGCGCTGGGCATGATGGCCATGATCCGCCAGCGCTTCCCCCAGGACACGCTCGACTTCGTGGGCTTCCACACCCTGGCGGACCGCATCCGCGAGCAGGACCTGCCCCTGGTCATGCCCAAGCCGGTGAGCGTGCGCGATTACCAGGTGCGCTTCCGCGTGCCGCTGGAGCAGGCCCGCCAGCAGCCCCAGCGCGTGCCCCAGCACTTCACCAATCTGCAACTGGGCCTGCGGCTGGCCAGGCAGATCCTGAGCCGACGCGGCGCGATGAACAAGCAGATCTTCATCATCACCGACGGCCAGCCCACCGCCCACGTAGAAAGCAACGCCGCGGTGAGCGGCCAGGAGATGCTTTACCTGCTCTACCCGCCCAGCGAGAAGACCACGATGGCCACGCTCCAGGAGGCTCTGCGCTGCCAGCAGCAGGGCATCCGCATGGCCACCTTCGCCCTCATCGAGGATTACTGGGGCATGGACTGGGTGGGCTTCGTCGATCAGCTCACGCGCCTCACCCGCGGCATCGCCTACTACTGCACCAGCGAGGACCTCAGCTCCACCGTCATCGAAAGCTACTTGTCGGGCAAAAAGAAAAAGAGTTTTATCGGCTGACAGGCAGCGACAAAAACAGGCGATCCATCGCAAAGGCCCGCTGCTAGGGCAGGTCTGGATCGGCGGGCGAAGCCTGCTCCGTGGGGGCTGTGGCCGCGGGGGCAGGGGACGATTCGGGCTGAGTAGCTGGCACGTCAGCAGCGGACTCGCTCTGAAGGCCCGGCCCTTCCAAGCTCGGCCCTTCCAAAATGACCACCCGCACCGTCACCCTGGCCGGCGATGACGGCTGCGGCAACTGCGCCGCCAGCGGCTTTGTCGGCACAAGCGGCAACTGCGGCTCAAGCAGGGCAAGCCAGTCCAGCGACCCAGCTTTTTCTTCCGCGTTTTTCCCCGCGTCAGCAGCAGCGTCTTCCGCTTCACCTTCACCGGCAGCAAGAGCCTGCTGATCAACAGCCTCCGTGGATCGCGCCGCTGCTTGCTGGGGCTCATCGTCCGCCGCTGGGGCGGTTGGGCGCACTTGGGCGGCTTGCGTCACAGCCCCGCTTGCCGCAGCGGACGCCTGAGCATCCGCGGAGCGGGCCTCGCTTTCGCGGGCTGGTCCTTCTTCCACAGGGGCCAGGAGTGTGCGTGCGGGCTTTTCAAAGAAGCTGGCAGGCTGGGGCTGGGTTGCCGCGATCGCCCGATCTTCCACGGCCTGATCTTCTGCGAAGAGATGTAGCCCGTCAGCAGGATGATCCTCCGCTGCTTGATTGGCCTGGGCGACGTGTCCCTCATCAGCCTGGACGAGCCGGGCCCGCTGGCGCTGCGGTTGGCGGTTGAGGTACGCGATCAGTTGCGGCACCTGCTCCGCATCGACCTGCATCTGAACGACTCGCCGACCCGCTGACCGCGGGCTCGCTGCCGATGCGCTGCCAACGCTCAGCATCGCGGTAGCCTGCTCCGCGGTCTGTCCCCGCTGCCCGCTCTCAGTCGGGGCGTGCGACGCTATAGCCACGATGGCGACGCTGTTGTCGCGGGCCCAGCGATCCAGGCTTTGCTGCGCCGCCTCAGCGTCAGCAGCGGTCACCTCGATCAACACCGGCGCAGCCGACATCACTGCAACAGCCGGCTGCGTTGAGGACGGCAGGCTCTCTTGAGAAAGCTGAGAATCAACCCGCAAAGCGACGTCAGCGGCACGCTCATCGAGCTTGGCTATAGCTGAACCGCCCAAGCGCAGCCCGGATGGCTCGTCGGAGCCTGCCGAATCAGCGTCACGGGCGGCAGATGAGGGGGCCTGCTGCGGCTCGGCCACTTCCGCCTGGGCCATCGCAGCGGCCAAAGGCGACGCGGGCGATGCCGTGGGCTGCTCCTGCTGCGACACGGGCTCGGAGGCGTCCGCAACGCGCGGCGTGGAGGCGACAGCGGGGCCAGGCGCTGGTGGGGCGGATGGGCCGGCTGCTTGATCTTGATTTTGATCTTCGGCTTTGGCCAGCGCCTTGCGATCGGCGCCCCTTCGGCCCGCCTCAGCCTTGCCCGCCGGGGCCGCTTCTTTAGCGCTATAACGCCGGGCCAGCAGGGCGTAGTCCGCGGCCTCGTCCAGCGGCCGGGTTTCCATCAGCGTCTTGAAGACCACGCCCCCGCAAAGCAGCAGCACCGCTGCGATGCCTCCGTAGGCCAGTGTTTTGTACAGGCGGAAGTGGCGGCGCTGCCGAAGCCGGTCAGCGTGATCCAGCCCGTCGGCGCCCGGGCCCAGCAGCATCCGCCGCTCCAGGTGGTGGATCACCCCTTCCAGCAGGTGGGCTGGGGGGTCTTCCTGCGGCAAGCTGCGCAGGATGCTGCGGTCTTCTTGAAGCTGGCTGACCAGCCGACGCAGTTGCGCATCCTGGGCCAGCAGGGCCTCGAAGCGCGCCTGCTCCTCCTGGGGCAGGTCGCCCTCGAGGTAACCCAGCAGCGTGTCAGCGTCGTAGCGGTCGCTCATCACGGGCTCACCTGCGATCGGGTTGGGCGGGCGGTGTCCGAGGCGGTCTCCTCCTGCGTCGAAGGCTCGCGCAGCTCGTGCCGCAACGCCAGCCTCGCCCGGAACAGCCGACTCTTGACCGTGCCCACCGGCATCATCAGCACCTGGGCGATCTGCTGGTAGTCCATCTGCTCCACGTCGCGCAGCACCAGCACCGCCCGCAGCGGCTCCTCCAGCCTTGCCAGCGCTTCATGCACACGCTGGCGGGCCTCCTCCTGTTGGATGCGCTGATCGGGTGCGGGTTCCCGCGAATCCGCCAATTGCTGACGAAGCGCCGCGGCCTGGTCCTGAGGGTCGTGCCCGTCACCTGCTGCGTCCAGGCTGATGCTCCGCCGCACACGCCTGCGGCGAAGCTGGCTCATCGCCTGATTCATCACAATGCGGATCATCCACGTGGCCAATTCCGACTCCCCTCGGAACTCGTGGATGTGCTGAACGATCTTGAGCATGGCGTCCTGCGTGGCCTCAGCGGCGTCGTCGCGGTGGCCCACCATGCGCAGGCAGACGGTGTAGAGGCGGCGCTGGTACATTTGCAGCAGGTGCCCCAGGGCCGCCTGATCGCCGCGTCGGACCCGCGTAAGCAATTCCTGTTCCGAGGGTTGGGTCATGCTGGTGAGAATCCGTCGCGGGCCGCCTCCATCGCGGGGCTTGGGCTTGCAGGGCCCGGGCGGAGGTGGCGTCGCCTCCGCGGCCGGTCGTTGTTACTATGACCCCTCCCGCGGATGCGGTCAATATGATAGAGCCCCATGATGGAACGGGATTTACGATACGAATCGCCCCTGGCCAGCCGCAACGCCTCCCCGCAGATGCAGGCGATCTGGTCGCCACGCACTAAATTCACCACCTGGCGGAAGTTATGGCTGGCATTGGCCGAGGCTGAGCAGGAACTGGGCCTGCCCATCAGCGATGAGCAGATCGACCAGCTTCGCGCCCACCTGGAGGACATCGATTACGACCGCGCCGCCCACTACGAGCACAAGCTCCGCCACGACGTGATGGCCCACATCCACGCCCTGGGCGAGCAGGCGCCCGCGGCCCGGCCGATCATCCACCTGGGCGCGACCAGCCAGTTCGTCAACTGCAACACCGAGCTGATCCAGATCCGCCGATCGCTGGAGCTGGTGGCCGGCAAGCTGGCCACAGCAATCGACCGCCTGGCCGCCTTCGCTCAGCAACATAAAAGCTTGCCGACACTGGGCTTCACCCATTTTCAGCCCGCTCAGCCGGTGACCGTGGGCAAGCGGGCCGCCCTGTGGGCTCAGGACCTGGCCCTGGCGCTGGAGGAGGTGGAGCACCGCATCGCCAGCCTGC
>DASVCG010000253.1:0-12750 GCA_036381755.1 Phycisphaeraceae bacterium
TTCGATGGGGGCAATTGCTGATCCACCGACTCAGCCCGCGCCACGATCGAGCGGTATGCCTCCAGCCGCTGCTCCGCCTCGCGGTGATGCACGACGCTGAAGAGGTCGTCCTCCATCAGCTCCGGCTTGCGCTGGAAGCCCAACTGGTAGTAGCGGTCCATGATCGAGGCGATTTCCCCCGCCAGCTCCTCGCCGAACTCGCGCGCCGCCCACTCGCGGAGGAACACCCGCTGCGCGTCGGGCCCGTAGCGGTCGATGTCCCACGCCAGGCGCTGCCAGAACTCGATGCCGATCTCGCCGGGCTTGATGTCGCCGACGTTGAGCACCCACACGCGGTCGGCGCCGTAGGCGTACGCCTTGGTCATCTCCTCCCAGATCAGCGCCGGCGGGGTGGTGTTGAGCCACAGGTACGGCCGGGGCCAGCCCAGGTAGCTGATGTGGTAGTAGATCCCCGACCGGCCGCGGCGCGCCTGCTCCTGGGGCGTCGAGAGCTGGCGGATGTAGCCGTAGTTGTCCTCGCACCAGAGGATGGTCACATCATCGGGCAACTTCAGCCCCGCCTGGTAGTGCGTCAGCGCTTCCTTGTAGGGCGTGAATACCTGGGGGATCTGCTCGACGCGCGGGTTGACGTGCTGACGCAGCAATTGACGCTGGTCGGCGATCGCCTGCTCCAGCAGCCCGACCTGCGCGTGCAGGTCCTGCGGGCCGGCCATCCCCGAGTCGTGGATGCCGCGCAGGCCGACAGTCCACACGGCCTCATAGGGCCCGCGCTTCTGAGCCCACTCCTCCCAGTAGCGCATCATGTTCGCGCGGTTGGTGTCGTAGCGCCACTCTCCCTGGCCGTCCTTCTTCCACCACACGTTGTTGCGGTTGAGCGGCTCGCAGTGGGCGGCGCCCATCACGATCGCCCACTCGTCGGCCAGGGTGATGTTGCGGTCCACCGCGCCGAACTCGACCGTGCAGTGGTGCATTGCCGGCCACAGGTAGTTGCCCTTGAGGCGGAGCAGCAGCTCGAACACCTTGGCGTAGGTCTTGGGGCCGATGTCGCCGAACTGCGGGTCGAACGTCTTGGCCGCCCAGGGTTGGAGGCCCCAGTCCTCGTCATTGATGAAGATGCCGCGGTACTTCACCGACGGCGGGCCGACGCGGTAAGCGCCGCGTTGGATGATGAGCGTGCGGCGGGGAGTCGGCGCGACATCCGCCCACCAGTACCAGGGCGAGACGCCGATCTGCTCGGACAATTCGAACACGCCGAACGCCGTGCCTCGCCGATCGCTGCCCGCGATGACCAGCGCCTGCTCGACGCCGGCAAGATTCGCCTCCTCGAACGGCCCCTCCACCGTCTGGATGATGAACGTTTCCCACTGCCCGTGGACCTGCTCGACGTCGATGCGCCCTTTCGCCGCCAATTGGTCGATGATCGGGCTGTGCCCGAGCGTGCCGATGAGCACCGCAGCGCTGCGCAGCGCCGCTGGGTCGTGCTTCACCGCGGGCTTGCGGCCGGTGACGCGCTCCACATCATCCGCCAGCAGCCCGGCTGCGATGCGAGCGACGGCATGGTCGCCCGCGTCGACGTACACATCGGCCAGCGCTTCGCCGTCGGCAAGCACGAAATCGCCTTCTCCCGCCGCTTCGGCCACAAAGCCCGGCGCATCGGCGGCGAGGGCGACGGCTGCATGGCTAACCACCAGGATGAGGACACACACAATCCGGGCCATGTCACCTCTACCTCGAATCGCGCAGCTCAAACACATCACAGGCATGCAGGGGCGGGGAGGCCAAATGCACGACCAGGCTCACCGCCCCGGCTACTGTATGAATCCCTCACGCGCACGGCCGACCTCGGATCAGGGCAGGAACGGATCGGCGGTGTCGGTTTTCCGATTGTGCCCGAGGAAGACCATTCCGGCCTCGTGCGCGTGCGCGCTGACGCCGCCGGTTTCCAGGTCTGAAATCTGCTCGTTGGCGAACAGGAAAATATTGTCGTTCCCGACGCGGGGCCCGTCGTCGTATTTGGTTTGGGCAGTCTGCTCGGGTAAATACTCGACGTGATTGTCGTTGAACACCACATGGCCGCGCCAGTTCGACGAGCCGGTGAATTGCGTGTGAATGCTGAAGGTGCTGCCCGTCTCCTCCTGTAGCGCAGCATTGCCGCCACCGGGGATGACGATGGGCCGGTCGGACATCACAATCGCTCGGGTGTTGAAGGTGTCCCGCCACTCCCTTGCGCGGCCGATATGGTTGGGATTGGCGGCGGGGTCGCCGATGTGCAGATTCGTGTTCTGCACCCCGGCGATGGCCAGCATCGAGAACGAGATGTTCTGCGTCTTGATGCCGGCGCCGGAGGTGGGGTCCCAGGGCGTCTTGTTCATGTCTGCCGGGCTGATGGCGTACTCCGGGGTGATGTATCGCCGTGACAGCATCAGGGCCTGACGCGCCCCATTGGAGGAACCGTGGGATTCTGCGTACATGACGCCGCCGATGTTGATCTCGTCGCGGTGCAGGATCTTTCCGGTGCTGTCGACACCCGGATACCAGTTGTTGTTTTCCTGGGCGAAGGTGGCCAGCCCCTGCTGATAACCGCGGAGGCGCGTCGAGCACACCATCTCCTGCGCAGTTTTCCTCGCCGCCTTCAGCGCGGGCAGGAGGATCGAGATCAGGAGAGCGATGATGCTGATGACCACCAGAAGCTCAATGAGGGTGAACCCACGGAGGCGGCCCCGCGGCGTCGGCCGACGCCGCACGCAATCGGCAGGGCTTGCCTGCCTCCTTTGGGCGAGGCGGGCGACACTCAGGGGCCAACAGCAAAACCAGCGGGCAAGGTGAGGAGCCATCGGTCACTCCTTGATGAATAGGGCGATGATGAATTCGAGGGGTCCCATGACGGACTCCGTCATGTCATTTAAGCCATCCAATCCCATCATCTTCCGGGGCCCGGCGACGTACAAGAGCCTGGATGCGAAAAAAATAAGCCGATTTGCGTACAACACCCCGGTGTCCGTTCATCGCGTGTCGCGGCCGAGGCTTGCCGGGGCTAAGCCGCATCCATGTTCTTGCTGCGGGACGGCCCGCCGTGCTTCGCGCAGCAGTCGGGCGACGCCCCAAAAGACGCCGCCCGAAAGATCGCCCGCGGGTTGCGTAGGTTCATCAGCCGACGACGCGGCGGCGGCCCAGGAGGCACGCCCCAGCGACGCCCAGCAGCGTCAGGCTCGCCGGCTCCGGAACCGCTGGCAGGCCCGCCACGAGCACCGCATCCAGCCGGCTGCTGATGCTCGTCGTCTGCCAGTGAAGGCTGGTCACCGACGCCCCCTCAGCAATGCCGAAGTCCGACAGGTCAAGCCCGATCGCCACCACGTTGCCGGTGAAATGGTTGTCGAGGCTCCAGCTCGTGGATGTTTCGAGCGTATCAAGGCCGACCACGTTGCCGTCGTGGCGGTAGAGCGTGTGCGGCATCTCCGTCAGCAGCGCAGCGGAGAAATCGGCGGCAGCCACGTTGTGGCGGAGGTTGTCCCGGTCGCCGTTGACCCAGAAGGCGGTCGAGTCGCCCGCGCCGATCTCAAAGACGATGATGTCCGCGCCGGTGGAGTTGACCACAGGCGTGAGGAAGTTGACCTGGAACGCCTGATCCGCGGGCGCGCCGGTGCTGAAGGGGTTGATGATGCCCGTGTTCAGCCGCATGTCTTCGAGCAGGCTGGCGCGAGTCCCCGCTGCCGGCACCGATTCCATGCTCGGCACCAGCAGGACGGAGCCGGTGGCCGCCACATTGGCCAGGTCCACGCCGATGAGCTGGCTGGGCGTGTAGTTGAACGTGCCCGCGGCGCCGCGGTCGACGGTGACGCTGGTGAGGGTGTAGTCGCCGTTGCTGGCGTCGTTGACCGTGATGCCGAGCACCGACGCCCCCGCGGTGTTGACGCCCCAGGTCAGCCCCGCCAGCACCGCGGCCATTTGACCCGCCCGGAGGAAGCTCCGCCAGGGCTTGTGCTCAGCGCTGCGGGCTTGGGGGCGCGTGAACCCTTGAGGAGCCGTGTACGACGAATCAAAACGACAAAAGAGGCGATTGGCCAGCATTGAAGTCCTCCTTTCTGGCGATGTGCGGCGAACAGAGGATTCCCGGAGCGGGGCGGCATCTCAGAACCCGCCGCCCACCTGTCAGGCTGTCAAGCCGGGTTCAATGTAGGCCGGGGGGAACACTGAAACAAGACCATTTTGCGAGAAACAGGGCCTGTTTTGCGCATCATGTGCGCGGTATAGTGAGATCGGGGAGCCGCCCGGGCGAATTCATCTTCATCGGCGGGGCGCGGGCGGCAGTTTTCGGGAAGATG
The DNA here is from genome assembly GCA_036381755.1 of Phycisphaeraceae bacterium. Lineage (GTDB taxonomy): Bacteria > Planctomycetota > Phycisphaerae > Phycisphaerales > Phycisphaeraceae > DASVCG01. The sequence goes on from DASVCG010000253.1 coordinate 4,323, forward strand.
CCGGGGAGCTTCCGCAGGCGGAAACTTCCGGGGGCTGCGTCGAAGGTCGCGGGCTTTTGGCTTGGAGGATGCGGATGGCGACTCGATCCAGGCGTGCGGATGGCGCCCGTCACGTGGCGCTGGCCGTTCCGATGGGGGTGGCTCACCTACAGCCGCTGGTGCGTGGGATCACCGATTTTGCGCGCTCGCATGGGCGGTGGATCTTCACCACCAGCCCTGAGACGGTCACGCTGTCGGTGCAGAGCCTGCGGGGTTGGCGTGGCGACGGCGTGATCGCGGTGCTGCTCAATCAAGCGGACGTGCGCGCCGCCCGCCGACTGGGCATGCCGGTGGTCACGATTTCCGGGGCGCTGCGCCACCCGGGTTTCCCGCGAATCATGGTCGATCACGGAGCGGTGGGGCGGATGGCGGCGGAGCACCTGCTGGCGTGCGGCTTTCGCCGGTTCGGGTACTACGGGCTGCGGAGCGTCGCCTATGCGCAGGACCGCGGGGCGGGTTTTCAGCAGGTGATCCAGGAGCGGCTGGGGCCGGGCCGCTGCGTCGTCCACTTCTCGCCCAACGCGTTCACGGTCAGCCACCCCTGGCAGGACGAGATGGAACGGCTGGAGCGGTGGATCGACTCGCTGGAGCCCCCGATGGGCCTGTTCGCCGCCAACGATCACCGAGCCCGGATGCTGGTGGACGCCTGCCGACGGCTGGGGCTGCGCGTGCCGGAGGACTTCGGCGTGCTGGGCGTGGACAACGACCTGGTGGTGTGCCAGTTCAGCGACCCGCCGCTGAGCAGCATCGCCTGCGACTGGTATCAGATCGGCCAAGGGGCCGCGGCTTTGCTCGACCGGCTGATGGCCGGCCAGGCGGTGGAGGAGGGCGATCGGTTAGTCGGGCCGGTGGGGGTGGTGCGGCGGCGGTCCACGGACGTGCTGGTGGTGGAGCACCCCGGCGTGGAGCGGGCGGTGCGGTACATCCGCGAACACCTGAGCGAGCCGTTCGGCATCGGGTGCCTGCTGGAGCAGGTGCGCGTGTCTCGCCGATCGCTGGAGCTGGGCTTCAAGCAATCGTTGGGCTGCACGCCTTATGAATTCCTGTGCCGGGCGCGGGTGGCGCGGGCGAAAGACCTTTTGGCTGCGCCCAAGCGGATGAAGCTGTCCGAGGTGGCCGCGGCGTGCGGGTTCACGGACCTGCGGCGGTTCCGGCTGGTGTTCACGCGCTGCGAGGGGATCACGCCGGCGGAATATCGACGCCGTCTGGTGATCCCGCCGCGCAGCAGCGGGACCGACTACGAACCGCCCGGCGTGCCGGCGACCGATCACGGCCTATACACCCCCGCCAGCACACGGGCCCGATGATTCCACCGCCGATCGCGCCGCAGCGAGCCGGCGCGCCGCAGCGGCACGACCACGGCGATCGGGCCTCATCACTTCGTCACTTGCGCGGGCGTCGCGCCAGCAGCCAGCCGGCATTCAGCGCCAGTGCGATCCCCACGCCAGGCTCGGGTGCCGACAGTGCAGCTCGATATTCCAGCGAGAGGCTGTCCAGCTTGACGCTCCATCGGCTGGCGGGAGCGGCCAGCTCCGTCGGCGCATAGATCGCGACGCGGAGCCACGTGCCCACGCGGCGGACATCCTGAATCGCCGCGGTCACCTGGAATCGACGGAACGCCTGCGCGTTCAATTCATCGCTGCTGATGACGAGTTGGGCCAGCGTCACCTTGTCTGCCTCGTTGGCGGAGCCGCCCGGGTAAAGCCCGATACTTTCAAGCTGGAGGATGATGTCCGCCGGGTTGGCTTGGGCCAGGTCGGCTTCGTCGTCACTGAGGGCGAGGCTGGCGGCGAAGGTGTAGACGCCCGGGTGCAGCGGCCCGATGTCCTGCCAGAGCCCGCTGTCGACGCCCACGCCCAGGTAGCCGACGTGTGGGCCGTCGCTGCCGAGGATGGGCGTGAAGCGCTCGCCGTCATTGGGCACAGCACCGACATCGCCGGTGACGTGGAAATCGTCGAGCCACCCTTTGCCGCCGCGCTCGAAGGAGAGGTTGGGGATGAACGTCACCAGCGGGACGCCGGAGGGGTTCGCCGTCGGCTGGCCGGTGGGCAGGGGCTGGCCGAACTGCGGCAGGCCGTCGGGCCCGAAGGTGAACGACCCGATGCGCAGGTCGCGCGGGGCGTCGGGCCCGGTGCGGGCGTGGTAGACGATCCAGTTTTCCGTGCCGTCGGGCGACTTGACGAAGGAAGCGTGGCCGACGCCCTCCACGCCGTTGCCCGCGGTGAATAGCGGCTGCGGATGCTTGACCCACGCGGCTGGGTCCAGTGGATCATCGCCCACAAGCTGAAGAACGCCGATGGCGTAGTTGGGCGTGTAGAACCCGCTGGCGGAGTAGGTCAGCAGCACCTGGCCCTGGTCGTTGCGGAGGATCTGCGGCCCCTCGTTGACGGGGTGGCCGTGTCGCTCCCAGGTGTAGGTGGGCGTGCTGATCCGCACGCGGGGGCCGGCGAGCGTCCAGGGGTTGCTCATCGGGGCGATGTAGAGGCTCTGGCTGCTGAAGCTGTCGGAGCTGAACGTCCGCGCGGACCAGACCAGATAATGCTGGCCATTGTGTTCCATCACCGTGCCGTCGATGGCCCAGCGGTCGGACGGGATGGAAACCTGCCCCTTGAGCGTGTAGGAGCCTTGCGGGTCCTGGCTGTCGCCTTCGAGGACGTAGATGCGGTGATGGGCGTCCTGGCCGTCGTCAGCAGCGACGTAGAGATACCACTTGCCGTCGATGCGGTGCAGCTCCGGCGCCCAGAGGTTGTGCCCGTAGGGCGTGTCAGCGGGCGGGTCCCAGACGAGCCGGCCTTGCGTGTTGACGTGCTCGAGCCAGGGCGATCGCCACACGCGAACGCTCGAGCCGGTGGTGTGCGTGTAAAAGTACTGCCCCTGCCACTGGATGACCCACGGGTCAGCGCCGCGGGGCGCGATCGGGTTGGTGAAGGCGGCTGCGTCCATCCAGGGCGTCCCTGCGATGAGCCACGCCACCCAGGCCAGGAGGAGGTGATGACAGGGCCGGCGCCGGCAGAATGCAGCAGCCATCGCGCGTTGCTCCATGTCAGTGGGATGGAACGGCGTTCGGGCGTCGCTGGATCAGGATGAGGCTGGTCAGGGCGAGCAGGGTCAGCGACGCCGGCTCGGGGATGATCGAGAAGATAAAGCTCTGATAAGCGGAGACGCGGGTGACCAGCGAGCCGTCGCCGTAGCTGCTGTGATCGGTGATGGAGCCCGGGTAGTCGAAGTAGTCGTAGGAGCCTGAGTGGACGCCGGCGAGGTACCAGGCTCCGTTTTCGAAGAGGAAGGTGCCGCCGCCGCTGTCGCCGGGGGCGATGTTCATTTCGAGGTCCAGGGGTGTGCTGTCCCCGAATTGGTTGGGGGAGAGGCGCGGGCTGGGCTCGTCGAAGTCCCAGATCAGGCCGGTGGCGCCGTTGCGGAAGATGGCGAAGCGGTCGACGACGTTCTGGCCGGCGCGTTTGATGCCGGAGGAGCCGGTCGCGCCGGTTTTGCCGGTGCCGCCCTGGCCAAAGCCCACGGAGACGATCTGGGCGCCCAGTTCGTTGAAGCCGGTGTAGATCGTGGCGGGGGTGACGGTGGTGATCGGCGCGTCGAGCCGCACCAGGGCCAGGTCGAAGCCGCGGTTGATGTCGCCGGTCCAGCCCGTGGGCACGTGGAGTTCGACGGCGCGGCGCTGGACCCCGCCGACGGTGAACGTGTCGTTGGTGATCGATTCGTCGTCGATTCGGCCGTCGAGGTCGGTATCGACGCAGTGGGCAGCGGTGAGGGCCCATTGCGGGGCGATCAGGGTGAACGAGCAGGAGGAGACGCCGGTGGTGTATCGGCCGACCGCGGCGAACTGCGGCTCAAGGGCGAGGTTGCGGTAAGCCGAGTCGGCGCGGTCGTGGCGGATCGTGCCGGCCTGGCAGGGCAGGGCGGCTAGCACGAGTGCCGCGACGCAGCCCGCGGTGATGGCCGGCGCTGTCCTTTTCCAACCCCGGTGCGTCGTGCTCACGGGTCTGCCCTCCTATTCTTTAGATGGCGCGTTGGCGCGGGGTTTCCCGCGGGAGCGGCCGCGGCTCACGTGTACGCTTGCGAGCGTAGCCTGCCGGGCCGTTCGCGCACAAGAGCTATTTTGCGTAACAAACAGGCGGTCCTGCGCAACACCTGGCGGGCCGGATGGCCGGGACGTCGCCGGTCGGATCAGCGCGTGATGGTTCCATGTCGCTGAAAATGAGCGTTATTGCGCACAACCCGACGACCCCCTACGCTCTTTCGCGCACGCCTTGCCGATGACCGTTGACACCGTCCTGAGCCGACCGGGATACTCCGCGCAGGCAGGCAGCTCAGCACGCTGCGGAGGCAGCTTGCACGTCAGCGGTTTGGTGCAGCCAAGATGAAAGGGACCCATCGCCTGGTGAGCACGATTCGGCAGCGGCGTCTGGTGGGGCTGGCCGTGCCGGTGCTGGCGGCCCTCGCGCTGCTGGTCGGCTGCGACCGGTCGGGCGCTGACGACGGCGCGGTGACGCTGCGGTTCTGGAACGGCTTCACCGGCCCCGACGGGCGCACGATGCTGGCGATGGTGCAGCGGTTCAACCGCGAGAACCCCGACATCCGCGTCGTCATGCAGCGGATGGACTGGGGCACGTACTACAACAAGCTGTTTGTCGCGGGCATCGACGGCCGAGCGCCCGAGGTGTTCGTCGTCCACACCGATACGCTGGCGCGGCTGATGCGCGGCCGATTCGTGCGGGCGGTCGATGACCTGGTCGGCCCCGGCGGCATCGACGCCGGCGATTTCGACGCCAACGTCTGGCAGGCGGTGGCGCGGGACGGCAGGCACTACGCCATCCCCCTCGATATCCACATGCTGGGGATGTACTACAACCGCAAGCTGTTCCGCGAAGCCGGCATCGTCGACGCCCACGGCGAACCGCGCCCGCCCACCAATCGCGAGGAATTCCTCGACGCCCTCCGCAAGCTGCGACGCGATGAAGACGGTGACGGCCGGCCCGAAACCTGGGGCTTCGTCTTTACCTGGCTGCGCACCAACGCCTTCTCGGTGATGCGGCAGCACGGCGGGCGGGTCTTCGACGAGGGCTACACGCACGCGGCCCTCGATACGCCGCAGAATGTCGCCGCATTGAGCTTCTGCGAGAGCCTGGTGCGCGAGGGGCTGGCGCCTTCGCCGGAGGACCTCAACGCGTGGATCGGCTTTTTGCAGGGACGGGTGGGCATCGCGTTCGAAGGCATCTATATGCTGCCGGAGCTGCAAAAGCAGGATGACCTGGACTTCGGCGCTGCCCCTTTGCCGGTGCTGGGCGATCAGCCGGCGGCGTGGGCGCAGTCGCACAACCTCTGCCTGCGCGCCGACCTGGAGGGCAGGCAATTGGACGCGGCCAAGCGGTTCGTCCGGTTCCTCTCCGACAACAGCCTCGACTGGGCCCAGGGCGGGCAGATACCCGTGCGCAAGAGCCTGCGCGACACCGAGCGGTTTCGGCGGATGACCGCCCAGCACGCCTTCGCCCAGCAGATCCCCTATGCGTGCTACCTGCCGCAGGTGCCCTTTGCGTTCGAATACCTGACCGAGTTTGACCTGGCGGTGGAGCGCGTGCTCCGCGGGCGGATGTCAGCACAGGCGGCGCTGGAGGAGGCGACCGCGCGCATCGACCGGGTGATCCAGCGGTATGCGCAGCAAACCAACGACTTGGCGCGGGCGGAGGTGGCGCGATGATCAGCCGTGCCGCGACCGTCGCCACGCTGCCCGCAACTGAGACGCCCAGCGCTATCCGCGCGCGGACCCGGCATCGGCGATTCCTGGGCCGATTGGGCGGCTACGTGTTTGTGCTGCCTTACCTGACGCTGTTCGTCGTTTTCCTGATCTTTCCGCTGTTTTACGGGCTGTGGCTCAGCGGCATGCGGTATGAGCTGGTTTCGCCCCAGCCGCCGCGGTTCATCGGCGCGGGCAACTACCTGGAGGCGCTGCGCGACCCGGCATTCTGGAACGCGCTGGGGGCGACCGTCCTGTTCGTCGTGGCGGTGGTCCCGGTGACGCTGGTGCTGGCGCTGGCGCTGGCCGCGGGGCTGGAGGCGGTGATCTCGTCCAGGCGGCAGTCCTTCTACCGGCTGTGCATCTTCCTGCCGACCATGATCACCATCAGCGTCGGCGGGCTGGTGTGGCGGTGGTTCTTCAACGGCGAGTTCGGGCTGTTCAACGCGCTACTGGAGCCGCTGGGGGTCAAGGTGCCCTGGCTGACCAGCCCCGGCTGGGCGATGGCGTCCATCGTGCTGATGACGCTGTGGTGGACGCTGGGCACGCCGACGGTGATCCTGGTGGCGGGGCTCAAGCAGATCCCGCGTTCATACCTGGAGGCCGCTGCGGTCGACGGCGCCGGCGCGGTCAGACGGTTCTTCTGGGTCACGCTGCCGCTGTTGCGGCCGGTGCTGCTGTTCGTCGCGGTCATCCAGGTCATCGGCGGATTTCAGGTCTTCGGGCAGACGTTCATCATCACCCGCGGGGGGCCCGAGCAGGCCACGCGGGTGCTGATGCAGTACATCTACGAGACCTCGTTCAACATGTACCGCCTGGGCTACGGCGCAGCGATGAGCTGGCTGCTGTTCGTGATCATCGTGGTGGTGTCGCTGGCGCAGGTGAGGCTGCTTCGGCAGCGGTAGGGGGGCGGCGTGAAGGGGAAGGTGTCAGTCATGCTCAGGCGGTATGCGGTGGAGCTGATGATCGCTCTAGCGGCGGTGCTGTTCATAGCGCCGGTGGGGTTCATCTTCCTGACGGCCTTCAAGCCCGACACGGAGATCCTCCACTTTGGCGGGCTGTTGCCGCGCGACCCGACGCTGGAACATTTTCGTTACGTGCTGGGCACGCCGGAGGAGATCCCGGTCTTCCGCTGGCTGTTCAACAGCGTGTTCATCTCCTCATCGGTGACGCTGCTGGTGCTGACGGTGGACGCCCTGGCGGCCTACGCGCTGTCGCGGCTGAACCTGCCGGGGGGCAAAGCCGTGCTGGCGCTGATCGTGGCCACGATGATGGTGCCCGGGCAGGTGCTGCTGGTGCCGGTTTATCTGCTTTTGAGCCGGCTGGGGTGGTTGGACACCCCCTGGGCGCTCATCGTGCCGGCGGGAGCGGGGGCGTTCGGCGTGTTCTTCCTGCACCAGTTCTTCAAGGCGGTGCCGCAGGAGCTGGAGGAAGCCGCTGCGATCGACGGCTGCTCGCGGCTGGGCGTCTTCTGGCACGTGATGCTGCCGCTGGCCCGGCCGGCGCTGGCGACGCTGGGCATCCTCACCTTCATCGGCTCGTGGAACGATTTTCTGGGACCGCTGGTGTTCCTGGATTCGGTCGAAAAATACACGCTGCCGGTGGGCGTGGCGCTGTTCCAGATGTCCTACTCGATCGAGTATGGGCTGACGCTGGCGGCCAGCGTCGTCTGCACCGCGCCGATCCTCGTGATCTTCCTGCTGCTGCATCGGCAGATCATCGAGGGGGTCTCCATGACGGGGCTCAAGGCATGACGCGAATCGCTGCGGGGTGCTTCGACGCTGCCGGGGCCGACGCAGATGAAGATGAAAAGGAGCACGCGATGCAGGGGCAGATGATGGTGATCGGAGGCCTGCTGGCGATCGGGCTGATCACAGCCCTTATGCCCGCGGCGCTGGTCGAAGCAGCAGACCCGATGGATTCGACGAACCCCACAGCCACGAGCCCGTCGCCTGCTGCGGCGGAGACCACTCACACCTACCGCAACCCGCTGGGCGTGGACATCGCCGACCCTGATGTGATCTTCCACGAGGGGGTTTATTACCTCTACGGCACCTCCGCGCCGGACGGGTTCAAGGTGTGGTCCTCGCCCGATCTGGTCCACTGGCAGCCGCGGGGCTACGCCTTCCAGCGCACCGACACAAGCTGGGGGCGGGATCTATTCTGGGCGCCTTGCATCATCCGACACCGCGGCGCGTTCTACCTCTTCTACAGCAGCCGTGGCCCGGTTGGTGGGGATCAGCAAAGCCTCCGCATCTGCGTCGCCCGTGCTGAAGCGCCCACCGGCCCGTTCGTCGACGTGGCGGCGCCGCTGCTCGACATCGGCAAGGCCGTCATCGACCCGCACACCTTCATCGACAGCGACGGCCAGGCGTACCTTTACTACGCGCTGGATATTTCCGAGAACGGCCAAAGCCAGATCTGGGCCATTCAGCTCACGCCGGACCTGACCGCTCCCATCGGCAAGCCCGTGCTGTGCCTCAAGCCCAGTCAGGCGTGGGAAGGGAAGGAGTGGAACGAAGCGCCGTTCGTGTTCAAGCACGGCAGGACCTACGTGATGATGTATTCAGCACGCGGCTTTTTCGACCCGCGCTACGCCGTGGGCTACGCCACCGCACCATCGCCCCTGGGCCCGTGGAC
>DASVCG010000254.1:0-6948 GCA_036381755.1 Phycisphaeraceae bacterium
GGGGGTAGGGGGTAGAAAGTAGAGAGCGGACGGCAGAGGGGCTGGCGATGGCCAATCGCGGGTCGCTGTCTGTCGGGCCTGTTGGGGGGCGGCATTTTGGCGTGGGGGTGGATCCGCCTATAATCGGCCCTCCAGCCCCCCGAAGCCGCTATGCCCACCGATTCATCCCAGCCTGCTGCGATTTATCGCCCCTGGTTGCACCGCTACATCATCCTGTGGGGGGTGGCGGTTTTTGTGCTGATCGCCATTGGCGGCAACGTCACCAGCACCGGGTCGGGCATGGCGGTGCCCGACTGGCCCACGACCTTCGGCTACAACATGTTCACCGCGCCGCCCTCGATCTGGTGGCCGTATAACGACCGCTTCTGGGAGCATTTCCACCGGCTCATGGGCAGCCTGGTGGGCCTCTTGACCATCGTGGGGGCGGTCTGGCTGTGGCTGACGCAGCGCGCCCGGCCGTGGCTGCGCGTCCTGGGCGTGGTGCTGCTGGAGCTGGTCATCCTCCAGGGCATCATGGGCGGTTTGCGCGTCACCGAGGCGTCGATTCACCTGGCGATTGTGCACGGCATCACCGGCCAGTTGATCCTGGCCCTGGTCGTGCTGCTGGCCGCGGCCACCGGCAGGCGATGGATCGAGCGGGCCGGCCAGTCGTCTGGTGGAGCACTGGCCTATCCAGGCCTGCGGGCGGGGGCGCTATTGGTGCTGAACGTGCTGGTCATCCAGCTTGTCCTGGGCGCGTGGATGCGTCACACCGGCGCGGGCCTGGCGATTCCCGACCTGCCCACCGCCTATGGCGGAATCATTCCGCCCCTGACGCAAGAAGCCCTGGACCAGGCCATCGCGCAAAACCCGCTGGTGACTCGGCCTTACACCGTTGCCCAGGTGGCGATCCACTTCGCCCACCGCGTCGGCGCGCTGGTGGTGCTGACAGCGGGGCTGGGCTTTCTGCTGAGCCTGCACCGGACAGCGCCGGCCCACCCGGACCTGCGCTGGCCCGCCCGCTGGCTGGCCTGGCTGCTGGCGGTGCAGGTGCTGCTGGGCGCGATGGTCATCTGGCATCAGCGGCCGCCCGACATCACCACCGCCCACCAGGCCACGGGGGCTGCCCTGCTGGCGGTGGCGACCTGGCTGGCTGTCCGTGTACACTTGGTCAGTGGGCGGCCTTGCTGCGCAAAGCAGGGGGCGTCTGAGCCGCTGCCAGCCGACCCGCCCCCGGATTTACCCCCAGATTCGCCTTCGGATATATCTTCGGATTCGCCCCCGCCTGGGCCTGCCTGGAAGGGACAAGTGGCGTGACGGAATGCTCCAGCCAGATCGGTCGGGACCAATCAGCCTTTGTCGCGGGAGGGCTGATCGCCCGCTCCACGGGCCTGGCGCGCCTGGGCGATCACATGACCATGTCCAAGATGGGCATCACGCGGCTGGTGGTCATCACCGCGTTCATCGGCTTTGCGATGGGCGTCCGTGCGGATGGCCAGGGCTGGTCGTGGCTGACCCTGGCTGCGGCGATGATCGGCACAGCCCTTTCGTGCATGGGCGCGGGGGTGCTCAATCACCTGCTGGAGCGCGACACCGACGCGCTGATGGAGCGGACCAAGGACCGCCCCCTGCCCGCGGGGCGGATCAGCCCGCGCGAGGCTGCGATCAGCGGCGCAATGCTCTCGATCGCGGGCGTGCTGGTGCTCGCCTGGGGCGCCAACTGGCTGGCGGCGCTGTTCTCAGCGTTCACCATCTTCTCCTACGTCTTCATCTACACGCCCATGAAGCGGGTGAACAGCCTCTCGACGCTCATCGGCGCGGTGCCCGGCGCGATGCCCCCGATCATCGGCTACGCCGCGGCCACCCACCGCGTGGGCGTGGAGGCTGTTCTCCTCTTCGCCATCATGTTCATCTGGCAACTGCCGCACTTTCTGGCGCTGGGCTGGCTTTATCGTGAGGACTACGCCCGTGCCGGCCTGCTGATCCTGCCCGTGGTCGACCCCGACGGGCGGCGGACCTTCCGCCAAATCATGCTCAACAGCGCCGCCCTGGCTGTGGCGGGCATCCTGCCCACGCTCGTAGGCGTCAGCGGCGTGCTACACTTCTTTGCGGCGCTGGTCTGCGGCGGGGTGTTCCTGGCCTTCGCCCTCCGCCTGGTCGTCACGCCCACGCGCCAGCAGGCCCGCGCCTTGTTCCTGGCTTCGCTGCTTTATCTGCCCATCGTCCTGACGACGATGCTGCTTAACCAGTTGTGAACGCACAAGCCACGATCTTCCCGACGGCTGCTGTCCCCAGCGACGCTCGCGCTGAGGGGCTTGCGGCGATCCGCGTGCGTCACCTGACGCATCGCTACCGGTCCGCCCGCCGTCGCTTGGCTGCGCCCGATCGCGATCGGCCCGCGCTGGACGATGTGAGCTTCGACGTCCGCCCCGGCGAGGCCTTCGGCATCCTGGGGCCCAACGGCGGGGGCAAGACCACGCTGTTCCGCATCCTGGCCACCCTCCTGCGGCCACGCAGCGGCGCGACGACCGGCGAGGCGTTCATCTTCGGCCACGACGTGCTGCGCCAGCCCCACGCGGTCCGCAGCCTGCTGGGCGTCGTCTTCCAAAACCCCAGCCTCGACCCCAAGCTTACCGCCTACGAAAACCTGCTCCACCAGGGCCACCTCTACGGCCTGCGCGGCAGTGAGCTGGCGCAGCGGATCGATCACTGGCTGGAGCGGTTCAATCTGGCCGACCGCCGGGATGAGCGCGTCGAGCGGTTCAGCGGCGGGCTTCGCCGGCGTGTCGAGCTGGCCAAGGCCCTGCTCCACCAGCCGCGGCTGCTCATGATGGATGAGCCGTCCACCGGCCTGGACGTGGCGGCGCGTCGGCAGCTTTGGGAAGAAGTCCTGAGCCTGCGCGATCAGCAGGGGCTGACCGTCGCCTTCACCACCCACCTGATGGACGAGGCGGAGCGGTGCGACCGCCTGGCGATCGTCAGCCGCGGCCGGCTTATCGCCCTGGACCGGCCCGACCGCCTCAAGGCACGCATCGGCGGGCAGGTCGTCACCCTCGAGCCCAACCCCGACGCGGAGGACAATAGCCCCCAACAGTTGGCGCGGCATATCGAGCAGCACTGGGGCCCCTGGCCCGAGGGTGCCTTGCCGCGCGTCGTGGGCCAGGAGGTGCGGTTCGAGCATGCTGATGGAACCGCGGTCGTCGCGGCCATCGCCAATCGCTGGCCCGGCCGTGTCCGCCGCTTCAGCGTCGGCCAGCCCACCCTGGAGGACGTGTTCCTCCACCTGACCGGCTCAGCCTTCCAGGCGTCGGAAGGCGAGTCATGATTGGTGGTTGCCTGCCCCCTGCCCCCTATCCTCTGTCGTGATCAGACCCGTGCCGGCTGGGCGGCTTCGTCGGCCTCCAGCGGCTGGGGGTCGGCCTCCTGCGGGAACAGGTGAATGTCGCCCCGCAACAGCAGCAGCGAGCCCAGGACCGCATAGAGGACGAAATAGAGCCTCGCCACCAGCAGCATGCCCACGATCTGGTTCGCGGTGGCAGCGGGGGGCTCCAGCAAGAGCGCCAGGGCCAGCGCCTCCATCACGCCGATGCCCTGCGGCGTGATCGGCATCGCGCCGACAAAGAACACCAAGGGCAGCACCGTCACCAGCAGCGTCAGGGGCAGGTCCATGCCCAGCGCCCAGCCCGCCAGCGCAGCAGCGATCATCTGGATCAGGTGCCCCGGCAGGCTGATGAGCACCGCTCCGTAGACCGCGGGTCGGTGATCGCGGTACGCCAGCGCCGCCTGGTCGATGCGCACCAGCCAGCTCTGGGGCGAGAGCCGCTCCAGCAGCCGAGGCACGCCCAGCCACCGGCGAAGGCGGTGCGAGAAATACGCCAGCATGCCCGCCATCGCCACGACCAGAGCTAGCCAGCTCAGCAGCGTCACTTTCCAGACCATCGGCCGGCCCAGAAGCGCCAGCCCCATGAGTGCTGCCAAGAGGATCAGCGCGACCATGCCGGTGAGCCGATCGAAGATGACGCTCATCACCGCGGCGCCGCGTCGCCCGGAGCCCTTGGCGGCGTAGTAGGCTTTGATCAGGTCCCCGCCGGTCATCCCCGGCATGCAAAAATTGAAAAACAGCCCCACCAGGTTCAGGCGAAGCGACTTGAGGTAGCCCGGGTCCAGCCCCCGGCAGCGCATCAGCATGAGCCATCGCCACGCCTGCAAGGGTGTAACCAACCCCACCAGCAGCAGACCGGCGATCAGCAGGCCCACGTCCGCCTGGGCCAGCGTGGAGACGATCCCCGGCTGATAGTGCGGGGCTGCTTCGTCGCCCGTGTCCAGGGCGGTGTCGGGCAGCGTCAGCACCGGCTGCGAGCCGTCGGCTTCTTTGGTCAGTTGAACGGTCCAGACGCCTCCGGCTTGGCCCGGCGAGGGTCGGCTGATGACGCGGGCGGCCTGCGGTTGCGCAAGCGTTGTGCCGTCGGGCAGCGGCGTTCCCGCGGGCAGGAGCACCTGGTCCGTCCAGGTCAGCGAGAGGGCGATGTAGGCCACGCCCGCTGCTGCCAGGATCAGCCGTGCTATCCTCGCCAGGTGTTTTTTCATGGACGACCCCCTCCCGCGTCCGCTGCGATTTCCTGCCTCCTGGCCAAGCCCCGCCCATCTTTGCCGCTGCCCATGGTACCCCTCTCCACCCCCGGCTGTGTCGGTTTTTTTACGCTGGCGCGGGTCATCGGCGGGTTGGCTTTATAATCGGTACATCGTCACAGATGTCTTTCCCCACCAGACTCGTGTTACCGGGAGCGTAGGCATGAAGCGCACCGCGGTCCATCGGCTCAGCGTCCTCCTGGCGGTGCTGATGGTGGGCATGGCTAGCGTTCTGCCCGCCTACGCGGTGGATGACGCCCATCGCCAAAAGGCCCTGGCGGCGATCGAGCGGGGCATCGCCTACCTGCGATCCACGCAGAACGCGGACGGGAGCTGGTCGCCCCAGCCCGGCCCGGCCATCACCGCCCTGGCCATCACGCCCATGCTCGACCACGCGGGGCCCGGCCCAGACGATCCAGCAGCGGAGCGCGGCCTGGCGTATATCCTGAGCAAAGTTCAGCCCGACGGCGGCATCTACGACGGCATCCTCGCCAACTACAACACCGCCATCTGCTTATCGGCCCTGGGCCGTGTCAGGGAACGCCCGGACGTGGCTGAGGTCATCGTCCGTGCCCAGGATTTCCTTCGCCAGCTCCAGTGGTCCAACCAATCGGACCCGCATGGCCGGCAGGTCGATGAATCTCACCCCTTCTTCGGCGGGGCGGGCTACGGCAAGCATGGCCGGCCGGATCTGTCCAACACCCAGATGATGCTCCAGGGCCTTTACGACTCGGGCCTGGACTGCCGCGACCCCGCGTTCCAACGCGCCCTGGTCTTCATCAGCCGCTGCCAGGGCGTCCCCGGCAATGATCTATTCAAGGAGCAGATCGTTCAGGACGGCGGGTTCATCTACGCCACCAGCATCGACCAGGACCACATCGGCGTGCCCCAGTCGATGGCCTCGCCCGAGATGATCGACGAGGCCAGGGCCGGCCGACCCGTCAGCGGGCTGCGCACCTACGGCTCGATGACCTACGCGGGGTTCAAAAGCTACATCTACGCCTTGCTCCGACGCGACGACCCCCGCGTCGTGGCCGCTTACGACTGGATTCGCGGCCACTACACGCTCCAGCAGAATCCCGGCATGCCTTCAGGCCTGGAGCATCACGGCCTGTATTACTACTACGTCACCTTCGCCCGTGCTTTAAACGCCTGGGGACAGGACGACATCGAAACGCTCGACGGCCAGCGACGCGACTGGGCCAATGACCTGATCGACCAGCTTGCGTCGCTTCAGCGCCCCGACGGCTCGTGGATGAACGACGCGGACCGCTGGATGGAAGGCGATCCCAACCTCGTCACGGCCTATGCGCTGATCGCCCTGACCGAAGCAGCGCGGTGAAGGGGGAAGGGGGCAGGCGGCAGGGGGGTAGGAAAAGACAAGGCACGCGGGAGCAGAGAAAAGAAAAAGGGGTTTGTGATTTCTGATGGGTGATTGGCTGGTCCGTGGCTCCTGAGTCCTGTGCTGCCCGTTCTCTACTCTCCAGGTATGGATGGCGCCTAGGATCACACAGACAGGAGGCTTGGGCATGAGCGGTTCTTCCTCTCATCGCGTGCGGACCCCGCCACGGGTGCGGTTTGCTCCCAGCGAGGACCGTTTCAACCTCAAGACCGCTGCGGAGACCCTGGCGCGCGAGCCCAGCGGCCAGCGCGGCCACAAGCAGATGGCGCTGTTCCGGCACGGTCCGGCGACGCTGGCTTTGTACCTGTTCGAGACCGGCGCGAGCCTGCCCGATCACGTCGTGGACGGGCCGGTGATCATCCACGTGCTCCAGGGCCGCTTGAAGGTGGCCACCGACCAAACTGAGCACGACCTGCCCGCGGGCACACTGCTGCGCTTGGCGCCCAACGTGCGTCACGACGTGTCAGCCCTGGAGCGCAGCCAGATGCTTTTAACGATCTGCGTGGAAGGCCCCGGCTCGCACGCGGTGGAGGAGCCGTAGGGGGCGAGGGAGCAACTCCAGCCGCGCCCCCGTTGGGGGCGGGCTTTTGTTTTTCTGACCTCTCCCCCCGAGGGGGAGAGGGCTTATGAATGTTCCCCGCTTTTTGAGTTAATGTCTCCTCTCTTTTGATGCAGCCCCAGCCTTGATTGGTGACTCTAATTTTTCTAAATCCTGCCGCCTGCCCTCTGCCGTCTGCCCGCTACCCTCTATCTTTTCTGCTGTCTGATCTCATCCACTTCCCCGCGTGGCGCCGTTGGCGGGTTCGCTGGAGGCCAGGCGGATGGCCAGGCGGATGGCTGCTTTCATGCTGCCGGGGTTGGCCAGGTTTTTGCCCACGATGTCGAAGGCGGTGCCGTGGTCGGGACTGGTGCGGATGATGGGCAGGCCCAGCGTCACG
>DASVCG010000255.1:0-3656 GCA_036381755.1 Phycisphaeraceae bacterium
AATTATAAACCACTAAAATAAAATAATTTACAACGCAGATGTAGCTCAGTGGTAGAGGATAAGCTCGCCCGTACAGCAAGCCAGAAACGCACTTTTGGAAAAAAAGCCGGAAAAAAGTCAGACGCTTACAAGGCCCCAATAAGTACCTGAACAAGCTGACTAAGCAGGGGTGCCCGCCAAGATTGTGGCACTGCCGGCATGGGAGCCTGTTTCGTGCTCCGGGATGGACGTGGAGTTTGGCGTACGGCGCAGCCGACAGAACTGCCGTTTCACGCAGAAAGCTGCATCTGCCACTATTTTGGCGCACACCCCGCCGTGATGACATCAAGGTGTCAATGGCGGTTGTAAATTATCATTCATAGCTGATCTATCATTCACAGCCGATCGCAGGCCGCCATGGGAAGGGCAAGCACACTCCAGGGCGTGCAGGCGGGCTAGTCTTTGCTGATGGGCGTGGAAGCATGGAGGCACACGTGCCGGATCGGGCGATGCCAAGCGGGCTGACGCCTCAGCAGGCGTGGCGATGGTGCCTGCGGCAGACGCTGCGGGAGGGACGCCTGGCCGCAGCGGATGGCCGGGCGATCAGCCTGCCGAACCTGGAACGCCTCTTTTGCCGCCAGTGGCATCGCGTCGCCGCAACCCTGAAGCCGGCCCTGGACCAGAAGCGGGCACAGCAGTGGGAGCAGACCGGGCGTCGCTGGGTCCGCCAGCAGGCCCGGAAAATCAGCCGTTCCGCCCGTTCGTGACGCGCACCTTCACCGACCGGGCCCCCCTGCTGTCTCAACCCGGCTTCCGGGTCAGCGGCTCCATCAAGCCGCATCCGCTGCTTTACTCGGACTCGGAGGCTCGCTTGATGCTCAGCGATTCGACGCGGGCCCGCAGGTTGTCCAGCACGTTCATAAAGTTGATGTAGCTGTCGTAGGGCGATTCGTAGGGGTTGAAGTACTTGTGCACCTGGCCGTCGGAGAAGTATTTGGTGCACATGTAGTAGAAATGGTCGCTGCTGGTGAGCTTGCGCCAGTCGGCGATCAGGCCCGGATCGCCCGTGGCCTTGACGCGCTCCTCCAGGCGGTACAGCTCATGCAGGGCGCTGGACTGCATGGCGTTGCCCATCCAGGCTGAAACGTCCCGCTCGGTGTCGGCCCAGGAGATGGCCGAGGGCACGTCATAAATATCGACAGGGGCGAAGCTTTCGACGATCTCGCTGGGGGTTTTGAACACGTGGCCGCGCTTGAGGATCTCCGCCGGCAGGGTTTCCAGGAACTCGAAGATCCCCGTGTCCTTCCACTGGTGCTCGCCGAAGGTTTCAAAATCCATGAATAGGTTGCACACCGAGCCCTTGGCCTGGTGCACCCAGGTGGCGAACTTGTCCGCGGTCAGCGGCCATTGGTCCCACTGATGGTTCGAGAAGCGGAAGGCGATGTCGTCGCTGAGGCGGTAGTTTTTCAGCAGCAGCGAAAGCTCCGGCCGGCCCGGGGGGGCGTACACCTCGTTGGGCGAGCGGGAGCCCAAAACCTGATCGACGCCCTCGACCAGGACCGCCCGGTACCGGCCCATGCCCGCGATCAGATCGGCGATATCGTTGTTGTAGATCAGCTCGGTGTTGCGGAAAACGATGGGCACCTGGCCGAACAGGTCCTCGATGAGGTTGTCGTGCAGGTCGACCTGGTGGCGAAACTCCTCCACGCTGTAAAGCGCCGCGAGGCTGTGGGCGTAGGTCTCGCTGAGGAACTCGCAGCAGCCGGTCTCCGCCAATTGGCGAAAGCGATCGAGCACCTCGGGGGCGAATCGCTCGAACTGCTCGATGACGCAGCCGGTGAGCGAAAAGGCCACGCGCAGCGAGCCGTTGTGGCGGTGGATGAGCTTGAGCAGCAATTGCGTAGCAGGCAGGTAGCACTTGTGCGCCACGGACCGCAGGATCTGCCCGTTGCGCTCGTCGTCGAAGTAGTGCGGGTGGGCGTCGAAGACGCTATATCGCCTGAGCCGGAAGGGCTGGTGGACCTGGAAATAACAACAGACCGCGACCATGCTGCCCATCGTCCTATGTGCGGCGCCCGATGGAGGGCGGAGCGGGCGCCGGCGGAACAGCTCCGGATCGGCCGGTGCGTCCTGCGCCGATCCTCGCCCGACAAGTGCCACATCTTAGCGTAAAAGGCGCAGAAGGCGTAAAACCTGCGTCGAGCCGAAAAGCCCCTCGCCGGCTGACCGTTCAACGGCACAGCCGCCCCCCGCTGCCGGTTTTTCAGACCGGCACGCCCAGGCGGTCGCGGATGCGGCGGACAGCCTCTTCGACGTTCTGCCGACTATTGAACGCTGAGAGCCGCAAATACCCCTCGCCCGAAGCGCCAAAGCCCGAACCGGGCGTGCCCACCACGTGCGCCTCCTGGAGCAGCTTGTCGAAGAATTGCCAGCTCGTGAGGCCCTGGGGCGTCTTCACCCACACGTAAGGCGCATGGACCCCGCCGTAGCAGGCCAGCCCCGCCTGCGTCAACGACTGGCGGATGATCCGGGCGTTTCCCATGTAAAAATCGACCAATTGGCGCACCTGCTCCTGGCCCTGAGGCGAGTACACCGCCTCCGCGGCGCGCTGGATGATGTAGGAGACGCCGTTGAACTTGGTGGTGTGCCTGCGGTTCCAAAGCTGGTGCAGCGACACGCGCGAGCCGTCCGCCGCCCGGCCCAAGAGCGTCTTGGGCACCACGGTCCACGCGCACCGCGTGCCGGTGAAGCCGGCGTTCTTGCTGAAGGAGCGGAACTCGATCGCAACCTCCCGCGCGCCGTCAATCTCATAGATCGAGTGCGGGATCGCTGGATCGGTAATGAACGCCTCGTAGGCGGCATCAAAGAGGATCAGCGTGTCGTTGTCGCGGGCGTAGTCGACCCAGCGCTTGAGCGTCTGCTTGGAAGCCACCGCACCGGTGGGGTTGTTGGGGTAGCACAGGTAGACCACATCAACCCGGCGGTCGGGCAGGTCGGGCGTGAAGTCGTTCTGGGCGGTGGCGGGCAAATAGACCAGCCCGGCGTACTCGCCGCGCGCATCCGCGGGGCCGGTGTTGCCCGCCATCACGTTGGTGTCCACGTACACGGGGTAGACCGGGTCGAGCACCGCGATGGTGTTGCCGCCCGCGCCGGTGGCCAGGATGTCGAGGATGTTGCCCGTGTCGCACTTGGAGCCGTCGGAGATGAAAATCTCGTCGGGATCGACCTGGCAGCCGCGCGCCGCGTAGTCGTGCTGGGCGACCTTCTCGCGCAGGAACGCGTAGCCCTGCTCCGGCCCGTAACCGCGGAAGGTTTCGCGCCTGGCCATGTCGTCCACAGCCTGATGCATCGCCTCGATGCACGCGGGGGGCAAGGGCTCGGTTACGTCGCCGATGCCCAGGCGGATGATCTGGGCGTCGGGGTGCGCCTGCTGAAAGGCATTCACCCGGCGAGCGATTTCAGGGAACAGGTAACCGGCCTTGAGCTTGAGGTAGTGGTCGTTGATGCGAGCCATATCAGTTTTCGTGGTTAATGCTGGCGCGTTGCGCACCCGGCCTCATAGGCCGTGAATTTGTGTGACTGCGTGATCAGTTGCACGCCCCCCTTGTCCTGGGCTTACGCCCCCACTTTTTCGCTGGCGAACTGGCGGGCTTTATCCAGCGCTTCGCCGAGCCTGG
>DASVCG010000256.1:0-2687 GCA_036381755.1 Phycisphaeraceae bacterium
TGGGCCTCCTACGTCGAGAAGAACGCCGAGTATTACCAGGCGGATGCGAAGACTTAACGAGAGATCAAGGTTTGGCCGTCGAGGCCGCGGGAGATTCGCTGGATCAAAAGACCCTCGGAAGTTCTCCGGAAGCTCCCCGGAAGTTTTCCGCAAGCCCCCGGAAGCTTCTTGGGAGTTTTCCGGAAACCTATGCGGCTCTTGTGATCCATCACAGCGAGCCCGCGGCCTCGGCGGCTTTTTCGCAAATTCGTAAAGGAGATCGCGCGTGATTGTGCCATCGGTTCAAAAGCTCGCCTCATTCGATGCCAGCCGGTTCCAGGCAGTGACGCTGGCCCAGACGCCCCGGAGCAAGACGATGCTGGTGGGCCTGGAGCCCGGGCAGGCGATCCCCGTGCACCATCCGGGCAGCGACCTGACGCTGCTGGTGCTCGAAGGCGAAGCGACACTGGTCGCCGGCGAGGAGGATTTGGCCAAGGCCGGTCCCGGCGCGCTGCTGTACGCGGAAGCGGGGCAGGCGCGGGGGATTCGCGCGGATCAGCGCACACTTGCGCTGGCGGTGGTCAGCCCGCCGCCGACGGAGGAGGATCACCGCGAAGTGGCTGAGCACTTCAAGCGGGGCACCTGGCGATAATAGGGAGGCGATGGCTGCGCATCCCCCTCGAATCCGCTGGCGGCTGCCGATATTGGTCGGCGCGGTGCTGGTGCTGCTCGTGGGGATGTGGGGCGGATTGCTGCGCCTGGGCTGGCCCTGGCCGACGGTGGGCGCTTCCGGGGCCGTGGCCTACCACGGGGCGTTGATGGTCGGTGGGTTCCTGGGCACGCTGATCAGCCTGGAGCGCGCGGTCGCCCTGGGCCGGTGGTGGACCTACGGCAGTCCGCTCGCCGCGGCGCTGGGGGCGATCTGCCTGCTGGCCGGCCTGCCACTCATCTGGGGCCAACTCCTGCTGCTGATCGCCAGCGCGGTGCTGGTGGCCGTCTTTGTGCTGATCGTTCGCCAGCAGCCGGCGATGTTCACCGTGACGATGGGGCTGGCAGCAGCGGCGTGGGCGGTGGGCAACGCGCTGTGGCTGGCGGGTCAGCCGATTCCGATCGCGGCGCCCTGGTGGGTGGCCTTCCTCGTGCTGACGATCGTGGGCGAGCGGCTGGAATTAAGCCGATTCCTACAGCGCTCGCCGGGCCGGCAGGGCGTCTTTATCGTGGCAGCGGGGTTGTACCTGCTTGGCGTGCTGCTGGGCCTGAGGTGGCCGGGGCTGGGCTGGGCGACAGCGGGCCTGGGGATGCTGGCCATGTCGGTCTGGCTGGCGGTCTACGACCTGGCGCGGCGGACGGTCCGCCAGCGTGGCCTGACCCGCTTCGTGGCGGCGTGCCTGCTCTCGGGCTACTTCTGGCTGGCGGTGGGCGGGTGCCTCGCGGTCTACCACGTCGCGATCGCGCCGATGATGCATGGCACCAACGGTTCATGGCTCACGATCGCGCCCATGGCCGGGCCGGTGTACGACGCGATCCTCCACGCGGTGCTGCTGGGCTTCGTCTTCGCGATGATCTTCGGCCATGCGCCGATCATCTTCCCCGCGGTACTGGGCGTGCAGATGGATTACCGGCCGCGCTTCTACGCCCACCTGGCCCTGCTGGAAGTCTCGGTGGCGATGCGGTTAATGGGCGACCTGGCCTCCTGGTGGGGCGTGCGGCGGTGGGCCGGCCTGCTCAGCGCCGCGGCGATCGTGCTGTTTTTGCTTCAGACCTTCGCGAGCGTCCGCCGAAGGGAGCCGGAGCAGCGCCGAAGCTCGCTGGATCGCCCAGCCGGGTCGGTCAGCCTTGCGGTGACCGTGATTTCGCCCAAGCGGAGTTAGCTCACAAGCTAACAAGGAAGCGGGCGCAGCCGTCTTTGACCAGCCTGCTGCATCATTCTCGCGCTTGGGCTTCGCTCTCTTTGATCTGGAGCAAGGACAGGCCGATCCGGCGCTGATAGAGTTGTTCCTGATGGCACGGACCCCCGCCGCTGATGCAGACGGGATGGGTGACCCGATGCGGATTGACCCGCAGATGACGGTCGATCAGGTGCTTGAACGCCATCCGCAGGCCGCGCGGGTGTTCGTGGACCGCCGAATGGCCTGCGTGGGCTGTCCCATCGCGGCGTTCGAGACGGTGGAGGAGGTCGCGCGGGCGTATGGTGAAGACCCGGACACGCTGCTTGCCGCCTTGCGGGCCTGCGCATCGCGGCACTCAGGGCGTGGGGGCCGCCGCGTAGGCAAGGAGCCGCCATGGGCATCGAGCTGACCCCAACCGCTGCGGAGGAAATCCGCAAGATCGCTACCCAGCAGGGCCTGAACCTGCAAACGGTCCGCCTGCGCGTGGGGGCCAAGGGCTACGGCCCGCAGCGCAAGTACATTCTGGATTTGACCGACCGCACGGACGCAGACGAGCGGGTGTTCGAGTCGCAAGGCATCCTCATCGTCTGTGCCGGCCAGGAGATCCCGATTCTCGACGGCGCCACCATCGACTTCCGCGAGCAGGAGGGGGTGGGCTGGGGGTTCACGTTCGATCTGCCCCCGGAGCGGCAAATCAGCCAGCAGGTGGGCGATCACAGCCAGCCGCCGCCCACGGAGGAGAAGGTCCGCGAAGCGCTCTATCAGGTGAACGACCCGGAGGTCGGCGTGAACATCGTGGACCTGGGGCTGGTCTACGGG
>DASVCG010000257.1:0-11654 GCA_036381755.1 Phycisphaeraceae bacterium
AGATGCGCAGCACCTGATCTCGCTGCAAGCGCCAATCGGGCACCGCGTCGTTGAGGTCGTCGAGGAACGCCTGGAGCTGCGATTCGCTAGGCATGGGGCGGTCGGCCGGGCCGTTCCATGGGGCGTGGACCGTGCCGGCCAGGATGCGGCCCCGCCACGGGTGCATGAAGTAGACCGGCGAACCGGGCTGGCGGGGCATCACCGCCAGCGCCTCTTGCGCTAGAGGCGCGTGATCCAGCAGCACGTTGAACGCCAGCGAGGGGTGGAACGCTAGCGCCTGGCGGTCCAGCGATGCCGCGACGGACGCGGACCACGGCCCGGCGCAGTTGATCACCGCCTGGCTGCGCAGCTCATGTATGTCGCCGGTGAGCCGATCCTCCACGCGCAGGCCGGCGGCGCGTCCATTTTGTTCGAGCAGGTCCAGGGCCTGGGCGTAGTTGATCACCATTGCGCCCAGCGAGCAGGCCCAGCGGAGCATCTCCATGAGGATGCGCTGCGAGTTGAGCATGACCGCGTCATGCCACAGCGCCGCGCCTTGCAAACCGCGGCGATCGGCGCGGGGGAAGCGGGCTAGCGTCTCTTGCGCATCGAGCACGCGGCCCGGCGGCAGGTGCAGCGCGGCAGGCACGCCGACGTTGCGGCGGCGTGACAACCAATCGTTCACCCACAACGCCACGCGGAACACCCCGCGCCGCTTGAGCCCACGCTTATACAGCGGCATCAGGCAGGGCAAGGGGCGCACCAGGTCGGGGAAGTGCTGGCAGAACCATCGCCGCTCGGCTACTGACTCGGCGAAGCGGGGCAGGTCGAGTGTTTGCAGGTAGCGCAGCCCGCCATGGAGGATGCGCAGCGAGTTCCAACTGGTGGCGTGGCCGAAGTCGTCGCGCTCGACCAGGACGGCGCGCAGGCCGCGTCGGGCGGCCTCCAGCGTCATCGCCACGCCGTAGATTCCCCCGCCCACGATGATCAGGTCGTGGGGCGAGCGCGCCGCGGCATGGAGGTCTCGCTGGATCACACCGCCCACCGCCTGCGCCAATCCTGAAAGACGATCAACGACCAGAGCACGTGGCTGTGGTTGGCGCGTCCGGCCAGGTGCTCGGTCTTGAGCCGCTCGACGAAATCCGCGTCAAACAAGCCCTCCGCGGCGAGGCGGCGCGGGGCGAGCAGCTCCTCCATCAGCGGGCGAAAGTCGGTCTTGAGCCACTGCTTGATGGGGATGCTGAAGCCCTCCTTG
Organism: Phycisphaeraceae bacterium; assembly: GCA_036381755.1. GTDB lineage: Bacteria > Planctomycetota > Phycisphaerae > Phycisphaerales > Phycisphaeraceae > DASVCG01. The sequence continues at coordinate 1,235 of DASVCG010000257.1, forward strand.
GGGCGGTAGATGCACTCGCGCGGCACGTGCCGGGCGGCGACGCGCTTCAGCAGCACCTTGGTGCGGCCCTGGGCCACCTTCAAGCGCGAGGGCATGCGGAAGGCCAGCTCGACCAGGTCCTTGTCCAGCAGCGGCACGCGCGCTTCAAGCGAATTGGCCATCGACATGCGGTCCATCTTCACCAGGCAGTTGTCGACGAGGTAGCTTTTGACGTCGATGTAGAGCGCGCGGTCGATCGGGTCGCGGTGGGCGGCCTGCTGGGCCAGGCGCGTGATGTGGTGGCCCACGGGCGTGGGCATCTGCTGCTGGGCGTCGGGGGTGAACAGCATCTGGCGCATCGCCTGGCCCGCGAACAATCGCCAGCGTGCGTGGCCGAGCGATTCGCTGTGCTCGAGCCCTTCGATGAATCGCTTGGCCTTGTTGACGAGGCCCTTTTTCTTGGGCGTGGGCCGGGCGGCGCGGATGACCGGCTCGAGGACGCCGCGGCGGACCAGGGCGGGCACGCGATCCCACTGCTGGGCCTTGATCTGGGCGAGGTAGGTTTCGTAGCCGCCGAACAGCTCATCGCCCCCGTCGCCCGAGAGGGCCACGGTGACGCGCCTGCGGGCGTGGCGGCAGACGAGGTAGGTCGGGAAGATCGAGAAGTCGCCGATCGGGTCGTCCATGAAGCGCATCAGGTGGTCGAACAGCTCCACGACGCGCGGCTCGATGATGTCGAAGTCGTGGCGGACACTCAGGTGGTCGGCGACGCGCCTGGCCCAATCCAGCTCGTTGTAGCTGGGGTCGCTGAAGCCGATGCTGAACGTGTCGGCCTGGCCCATCGCCGCGACCACCAGCGAGCTGTCCACCCCGCCTGAGAGGAACGCGCCCAGGGGCACATCGCTGATGAGCTGACCGCGGACGCTGCGGCGGACCTGCTCGTCGATCCTTTCTTCCCACTGCTCGTCGGTGAGCGTCGAGTCCGGCAGATCGTCGAGCGGGACATCCCAGTACCGCTGCAACTGCGCGCAGCCCGCGGCCAGGTCGGCGATGAGCATGCAGCCGGGCTCGAGCTTGCGGACCGCGCGCAATAGCGTGGCCTGGCCGGGGATGTATTCCCAGGCCAGAAACTGGCCCAGGGCGTCCACGTCGAGGCTGCGCTCCACCAGGCCCGAAGCCAAGAGCACTTTCACCTCCGAGCCGAACACCAGCCGATCGCGGTCCAGCGAATAGAACAGCGGCTTGATGCCTAGATGATCGCGCGCCAGGACGAACTGACGGCGGCGGGCGTCGTGCAGGGCGATGGCGAACATGCCGTTGAGGCGGCTAGCGAAATCGTGGCCGTGCTCTTCCCAGAGGTGGACGATGACCTCGGTGTCGGAAGCGGTGGCGAAGCGGTGGCCACGCGTTTCCAGCTCCTGGCGGAGCTGGCGGTAGTTGTAGATCTCGCCATTGAAGACGACGCGGACGGTGCGGTCCTCATTGAAGATGGGCTGATGGCCGGTGGCCAGGTCGATGATGGACAGCCGCCTCATGCCCAAGGCGACGCGGTCTGCGATGTCGGCGCCGCAGTCGTCGGGGCCGCGGTGGCGCATGGCGTCGCACATGGCCTGCAATTGCTGGGCCGTGGGCTGAACGCGATCGGACAGCGCCGCGATGCCGGCGATGCCGCACATGGCTTAGCGGGGCTCCTGTTTCAGCAGGCTGAGGAATTGCTGCATTTTCTGCTCGTAGATGGAGCGGGCGTAAGCGGTTTCGTAGAGCCGGCGCGCGGCCTGGGCCAGCTCGCGGGCGCGGTCGGGCTGGTTGAGCGCGTCGAGCAGGCCCTGGGCCATGGACTGGGGCGTGGGGTCGACGAGGAAGCACACGCGGTCGTCGAGCACCTGCGTGTGCGACCAGATGCGCGTGGCGACGAGGGGCTTGCCGCTGGCCAGTTGCTCGTAGATTTTGAGGGGCGTGTTGGTGCCGTCGCGTCGGGGCGAGACCAGCACGTCAGCGGATTCAAGATGGGCCCGCGCCTGGGGCTTGGAGACGCGGCCGGTGAAGACGCAGGCGCCGTCGAGATTGCAGCCGCGGGCGAGCTCGCGCATCTGCTCGACTTGCTGGGGCGTGCCGCCCACCAGCACCAGCTTGGCGTCGGGGCGCGAGCGGTGCACCTGGGCGAAGGCGTGGATGAGCAGGTCCAGCCCCTGATAGGGCTCGAACGTGCCGGTGTAGACGATGCGCGGGCCCGGGCCGATGGCCGGCGGGGGCGGCGCGGCGCCGGCATCGGCGGGCGAGTCGGCCTGCCGCTTGAGGCGGACGTCTTCGAAGATCGAGTTCTCGATCAGGAAGTGCCGCTGCGGGTCCACGCCGTGCGCCAGGGCGTAGTCGCGCAGCGCGGGGCAGATGGTGATGACCGCGTCGCTGCGGCGCAGGGCTGCGTCCTCAAGCCGCTTGAAAAGGCCGATGAGCAGCCGCGACCGCGTGAACTGGAAATTGACAAGCTGCTGGGGCAGGCTCGAGTGCATGTCGTAGGCGAGCTTGAACCCGAACAGCGGCTGAAGCGGCAGGCACCAGAAGACCGCTTCCTCGTGCGCGTGCACGTAGTCGTAGCGGTGGCGGGCCAGCAGCGCGATGGTCCAGATCAGCATGAACACGTCCAGGACGATTTTGGTCTTGGACGGGCCGACGCGGACCGGGCCCAGGAACGGCAGGTGCGGGATGCGGATGACCCGCACGCCGGGCAGGTCGATCTCTTCCCCCTCGCCGTAGGTTAATACGTCCACCTCAACGCCCAACTGGCTCATCACCAGCGTGCGGTAATACACGCTGAAGGGCGTGCCGCGCGGCGTGAAGAACGGCTGGGGTGCAAGGACAAGCGCCCTCATCGACTGAACCTTTCCATCCGCTTGCGTAACTGCATGGCAACTTGCCAATAAACGAAGCCGAAAGTCCCTTGTCGGCTTCCGAAGCATCGTAGCGGCCTGGCGGCATGGCCCAGCGCCCGGCGGACCGACGCGGCGGGCGTACGCGGATCCAAAGCGCCCGGCAGCACAAAACCATAGCCGCCCAGCCGGTGGATTTGGCGCGGGAAGGGAAGCGGATCGCTGCCGGGCAGCACGGTCAGGCCGCGGTCCTGGGCCTGGCGCAGCAGCCGGGGGTACGGCCCCCAGCGCCACCGCCCGCCGTTGTCGCCCAAGCACAACCCCTGCGGCGGGGCCTGCTCGATCAGCCCGCGGACGATCCGCCCGCGGCGCCCGGTCCACTTGCCAAACCCCCAGGGCACCACCGCCAGCGCGCCGGCTTCGCGCACGCGCTGAAGGGTTGATTCGATCGGCTCGCCATCGTCGAACCGCTGGGTGGTTCCCAGGGCGAGCACCTCCAAATCCTCGCGCGTCACGACCTGCCGACCGGCGACGATCGCGATCAGCGGCTCGCCCGCGGCCCGGGCGGTCAGCGAGCAAGGCTCCTGCGTCGGCTCCACGCGCCAGCGCCCGATCGTGGCGGGGGTTGCCTGGCTCATCGCCCGGAAGCGGTCGTCCCGCGCGGTTTCGGTGAGCATCAGGCAGCCGACCGCATCCGCTGCTGACACACCTAAACCCATCATCGCCCGGCGGAAGTTGCGTGCAGCCTGCGCGAGCGCCTGCTCCAGGTCGAAGCACGCGTGCAGGTGAACATGCGCGTCCACCAGCGCCACGGCAACCGGCGCTGCGGTGGAAGCGGAGGCGGAGGCGGCTTCGCTAGATGTCGGCAGCGGGGTTTTCATCGCGATGAAGGCCCAGCGCTTGACCAGACGCGGGGCGGGTCGCAGCGGCATCGCGCGCGGGAGTTTTCGCGGTGGATGCAGCGGTCGGGCCGGCCTGCGCCGCCTGTCGCTTGCGGATCCGCCGGGCCAATAGCCACACCGCGTAGGCGAAGGCCGACTCGGTCACCAGCGTGATCAGGTGCAGGTGGATGGCCCAGGGGTGGGAGTGCTCGGCCCCGTAGAAAAGCGGTACGGGGAAGCGCCACCGCAGCGTGCTGACGGGCCAAAACAGCATCAAGCCGCGCCCGCGGGTGAAAAAATCCAGCAGCAGGTGCGAGCCGCAGCACGCTCCGCCTAAGAGCGCCAGGGTGGCGAGCGTCATCGGCGGCTTGAGGGTCGCGCGGATCAGCACGGCGAAGAAGATCGCGAACAAGAGGGTGGCGGCGAGGCTGTGCGTCGCCCCGCCATGATCGAGCCACGGCTGATCCAGCGCCAGGCGCAGGAGGAAGTCCAGGTCCGGCGCGCCCAGGGCCACCAGCAGGCAGGCGTACAAAACCCATCGCTTTGTCGTGGACCATGACGCGAACCGGCTGCGACGCTCCAAAAGCGGCGGGACCAGGAAGATCAACGAGCCATGAGCCAGGGGCGAGGGCATGGGGAAGGATAGGAGCGATCTTTGATCGACGGTTTGCGATTTGTGATTGGCGATGGAGCGACGGGCGATTTATGTCCAGAAGGACAGCGGCTCTTCCCCAATCGCCAATCATCAACCTCTCATCGCTCATCTTCTGCACGTCTGTGTGTTGGGTTTTGTTCCCTGCTTTTATTCTTCCGCGGTGTCGGCGGGCTGGGGGCCGCAGCGGGTGACGCGACGGATCTTGTAGGGCGTCAGGTCCACGCTTTCGTGGTAGATCCGCACCAGCAGCTCCGAGAGCACGCCCATCATCACGAACAGGATGCTCAGCAGGAACGTCATCATGGCAAAGAGCACGAAGATGTTGTTGTTGAGCATGACGCGTTCGCCGTGCTCGGTGAGGTAGCCGAACTTCTGGAAGATCGCCAGGGCCAGCGAGGCGAACGAGACGAGCATCGAGGCGATGGCGAGCTTGCCGAAGAAGTAGATGGGCTTGGTGAGGTAATCGCCCAGGAACTTGACGGTGGTCAGGTCCAGCAGGACCTTGACGGTGCGCTTGAGGCCGTACTTGCTGCTGCCGGCGACGCGTGGACGATGGTTGACGACCACCTCGGTGACGCGGGCGCCGCGCCACTTGCAGATGGCTGGGAGGAAGCGGTGCATCTCGCCGTAGAGGCGGACGTCTTCGAGCACCTCGCGTCGGTAGGCCTTCATGGAGCAGCCGAAGTCGTGCACCTCGCGCGTCCAGGTGAATCGGCGGATGAGCCGGTTGGCGATGACGGAGGGCAGCCGCCGGCTCAGGAGCTTGTCCTGCCGGTTCTTGCGCCAGCCGCTGACGATGTCCCAGCCGGGGGGTTCCTGGAGCTTGGCGACGAGGCGGGGGATGTCGGCCGGGTCGTTCTGGAGGTCGCCATCCATGGGCACGATGACGCGGCCGCGGGCGCAGCGGAAGCCGGCGGCCAGGCCCGCGGTCTGCCCGAACTTGCGCGTGAACTCGATGATGGTGATGCGCGGGTCGTCCGCGGCCACTTCCTTGAGCAATTGGGCGGTGCGGTCCCGGCTGCCGTCGTCGATGAAGATGACCTCGTAGCGCAGCGGCTGCACGTCGATCACCTGCTTGATCTGCTGGTAGAGGGGAACGACGTTGCTCTCCTCGTTGAGCAGCGGGATGACGATGGAGACATCCACCGCGGTCGCTTCCTCCGGCGAGGGTGTGCGGGGCGATCCCTGAGCCCAGGGTTGGCGCGACAGGTCGTGGTGCGTGGAGGTTTTGGTGGTCATGTGTGGTTTCCCCCGTGATCAGGTAATCGATCAAGCGGTAACGTTGGAGGCGGGGTGCGCGTCGCCGGCGTCCAGCGGGCGAGGCGCGACATCGGGCGACGAAGCAGCGGATGGATTCCAAACCGCCTGCTGCAACTGGTTCAGACGCTGCGTCGCTGCGGCCTTGCCGCGCAGGAGGCAGCTCCATTGATAGCGGCGGAGGAATCGGCGGAACCGGCGGTCGTGGTAGCGCGGGCGGCGCGTCAGCATCGCCTGGAGGTAGCCCCACGCCATCGCCAGGCCGCCGACGACGTACGGCGGGCGGGTCATGCGGAATAGCGCGCTGGCCATCATGTACGCCAGGCTCGTGCCCATGAAATACTGCCCGTAGCCGTGCCGAACCCGACCTGTGAGGATGCCGCGCTGGCTCGAACCCATCGGGCGCAGGTGGACGAAGCGCAACTCCGGCTCATCCCAGCTACAGGCGATCCAGCCCAGCATTCGGCAGTGGTGGCAGTCGATGCCGTCCCACATCACCTCCCGCACGAACCCGCCGATCTGGCGAAAGCATGCGGTGCGGTAGAACTTGACCATGCCCACGGACATCTCGTCGCCGCAGGCCTCGCTGATCAGCTCGCCGTCGAAGCGGCCTTCGGGATTGTCCGGACCGGGGAAATAAGGCTTGCCGCTGCACGTGCCCAGGCGCGGCTGATCCTCCATGCGCTGCATCAGAATCTCGAAGTAGCGCGGCGGCAGGTCCAGGTCCAGATCGAGCTTGCACAGATAATCGAACGCATTTAGATCGATCGCTGACAAGCCGGCGTAGAAGGCGTCCACCACGCCCGGCCCGACGCTGCGCCGCCCGCGGTCCTCCCGGCGGATGACGCGGATGAAATGGTGCTGCGCCGCGTAGGAGGCCAGGATCTGCGGCGTCTGGTCCGTCGAGCCGTCGTCCACAATCACCCACAACGCCGGGCGGACGCTCTGACGCAGCACGCTCTCAATCGTGCGACGAGCATACGCGGCTTCATCGCGGCAGGGTGTGATGAGGCAATAGGCCCGCCCAAGCGGCGCATCGCCCAGCGGCCCCAGGCGTGCCGGCGCGCCCTGCGCCTTCTGCTCCAACGCTTGTGCATGGGTCGATGCGAGGCTCATGACGCTTTTGCCCTCGCAGTGGTCAAGGCTTCCTCCAGCCGGGCGGCGTGATCGTCCAGCGAAAATTCCTGGACGACCCATTGCCGGGCGGCTTGGCCCAGGTGCTGGCGTTCCTGCGGCGATTCGCGCAACTGCGCCAGTGCTTCGATGAGAGGCTGAGGCGTCGCAGCATCCACCAGCAGGCCGGTGCGCTCGTGCACGACCAATTCGCGGATGGCTTCCAGGTCACCGGCGATCACCGGCAGGCCACAGGCCATCGCTTCCATCAGCACCACGGGGATGCCGTCGCGGTCGCCGTGGCGGTCCGGCCGACAGGGCAAAGCGAAGATGTCCGCTTCGTGCATCATCAACTCGCGCACGCGCGCCGCATCGACCTGCCCCTCCCACCGGATCATCTCATCGCAGCCGGCTTGGCGGGCGAGTTGTTCCAGCGAGGAGCGCTGGGGCCCGTCGCCTGCGATGATCAATCGCCAACGCCCCTGCTGGCCGCGGTGCAGCGATCCGATGGCCATGATGAGCGTGTCGATACCCTTTTTTTCGACCAATCGGCCCACGGTGAGCACGCGCAGGGGCTTGTCAGCCGTGGCGTCGGGCCGCTGGACGGGCTGCCAGGATTCCACCTCCACGCCGCAGCGGATCAGCGGGTACGCCGCTTCGTCGCGCGGGTGAATCGCTTGATAGAGCTGGCGGTGCCAGAGGCTGATGCAGCCCACGAACGCGGCGCGGGCGAGCTTGCGCTTGAGCAGCGCCCGCCGCTGAAATAGATCGTTGGCGTGGCCGGTGAAGCTGAAGGGCACGCCCAACTGCCTGGCGGCGTACATGCCCAGCGTCGTCGGCGCGTGGGCGAAGTGGCAATGAATCGCCTCCACCTTCAGCCGACGCAGCCGATGCGCCAGCCCGATGGCGCTGACCGCCTGCCAGGGCAGCTTGAGCCGCGTCGCAGCGGAGGCCGGCTCGCCCGGCACAAGCGCGTCAGCGACGGCTTGCGCAAACGTCGCGATCGATCGCACGGGGTGCTGGAGGCATTCCATCACCGCATCGGTCAACGTGGCGAGGATGCGCGGGCCGTAGATGATGATCGGCTCGGGCTCCTCCACGCCGGTGATCCGCGACGGCGGCGAAGTAGACGGCCGCAGGCTGACGGTGTGCACCACCCAGCCGCGACGGCGCAGCGCGTGGACCTGGCGGTACACGAACGTCTCGCTCGTCAGCGGATAAACGCTCGCAATCATGGCGATCGTGCCCCTGGGCCGGCCCGCATCGGCAGCGGGCATCGCTCGGGTCGAAGGCTCATGAAGCGTTGTCGCAGCAGCGGTGACCATGATCGGGGTGATGGATGATTCCCGATTTGTGATTGGTGATTTTTCTGCCCCCTCACCCTGCCCTGTTCCGGGGGCTCCCCCGCAGGCGGGAGCGGGGGCTTTTATATGCAGCCCCGGTCTTGATTGACGACTCTGATTTTTCTGACTCCTGCCCCCTGCCCTCTGCCCCCTGCCCTCTATCGTGCTACGCCTGGGCGCGTTGTGGCTGGGGGGCGTCCTTGTATTCGATCAGTCGGCTGGGCCTGCGGAGCAGGCGGTTCACGAAAAACTGCACCGCCCCCATCGCCTGGGCGGGCTTGCCCAGGACGGTAAACGCCGCGTACAGCCGCGCGTCGGACGCGCTGCGTCCCCTGCGGCGTTGATGCCTATAGACACGCCACCCCAGCAGCATTTCACCCGCTGCCAGCACCAGCAGGCTGATGCCGCGTGTGGGCCAGGCCAGCGCAAGAGCCAGCAGGGGCAGCGCCAAGCCCCAAAGCAGGATGGAAGCTAGCTCGCGCATGTTGTGGCGCTGCGGGCCTCGGCCGTGGAGGTAAGCGCCGTTGGCGTAGGCGTAGCCGGCGCGTCGCGTGCGCTTCCACCACTGGTCGAATCGCGTCATGGCGGCGTCGTGGAGGGTCATGGGGGCGTCGATGCGCAGCACCTGCCAGCCATGCTCGCGCAGGCGGACGCACAGCTCGGGCTCCTCGCCGGCGATGAGGTCGGGGTTGTAGCCGCCCACTTGTTGCAAGGCCTGGACGCGCATGAGCGCATCGCCGCCGCAGGCCTTGGCCGGGCCGATGGGCGTATCCCATTCCAGGTCGCACAGGCGGTTGTAGATGGACGCCTGGGGATGGCGTTCGCGTCGCCTGCCGCAGACGACCGCTGTCTGAGGCTGCGTATCAAGCACCGCAGCGGCCTGCTCGACCCAGCCGGCGACCACCTCGCAATCGCCGTCGACGAACTGGATGTATCGCAGATCGGGCTGTTCCTGGAGCAGCCGCTCAAACCCTGCGTTGCGGGCGCGGGCCATGCTGAAGGGTTGCGCCAGGTCCAGCTCGACCACGATAGCGCCCAGCGAGCGCGCCAGTTCGACGCTGACGTCGGTGGAGCCTGAATCGACGTAGACGATCACCTGGGCCTGGCCGATGAGCGACTGGAGGCAGCGCTGGAGGCGTGGGCCCTCGTTGCGGCCGATGGCGACAGCGCCGATGGTCGTGCTCATGATTGGCGCGACTCCTGCGGCAGCGGCGGGGCGGATGACGGCGCAGGCTGCGGCGCGGGGGTTTGCGTCGCCAGTTGGGCTGCGATCGGCTCGGGCGTCGGCAGCCCGCGTTGAGCCAGCGATTGCGCGATTTCCTGGGCGGAGCGTGTGCGGATCACTCGGCCGGGCACGCCGACGACGATGGAGCAAGGCGGCACGTCGCGGACGACCACGGCGTTAGCGCCGATGATGCTGTCGTGGCCGATGCGCACATCGCCCAGGATGGCCACGCCGCAGCCGATGTCCACGCGGTCCTCGATGATGGGCTTGCCGGTGTTGTGCCCGGTGCGCGCCACGCCGAAGGTGGTGTTCTGCCGGATGATCACGTCGTCGCCGATGGATCTAGCGCCCAGGATCATCCCGCCGAAGTGCTCGATCCTCACGCGTCGCCCGACCTGCACGTTGTAGGAGAGCTTGATGCCGCAGACCCACTCGGTGAAGGGGTAGAGCATCTTGTAGAGCAGCGAGAACGGGGCGCGCAGGAGCTTGGGGCGGATGGACATGCGCCAGTTGCCGAAGCGGTGCAGCGCCAGGACCCAAAAGCCCTGGGCGAGCCACCGCCGATCGTGCGTGCGCCAGTCCTCCGCGATAAGCGCCAGCAGGCTCATGCCCGGCGGGTTGAGGTTGCGGTCGCCCTTCTCCAGGGGCGGAGGGGTGCGCGGGGATGTTCCGCTGGTGGTCATCGATCCTGCCTGCTTCGCACGGGGATGAGGCTGAAGCGGATGAAATCCCACAAAAAGCGTGGCGGGTCGGTGTCGGGCTTGCGCTGAACGAGGCGGCGGAGACGCCAGAGGGCGAAGCCCGCGGCGAAGATCAGGTCCGCCGCCAGGGCGTAGAGCGTGCCGTAGCTTTTGACGAAGAAGTATCGGCGGGAGTCGAACCAATACCGCGGGGTGCGCTTCTGGGTGCGCTGCGCGCCGGTGACGCCGGAGGATTGCCCCACCAGGTGGACGACCCGGCTGGCGGGCACGTACCAGCAAGTCCAACCCGCGCGGGCGGCGCGGAGGGCCAGGTCCTGCTCTTCGTAGTAGAGGAAGTAATGTTCGTCGAGCAGGCCGATCTGCTCGAGCACCTGCCGCCGCACGATCATGCACGCGCCG
>DASVCG010000258.1:0-3619 GCA_036381755.1 Phycisphaeraceae bacterium
CAATGGCGAGTACCTGGAGAAGTACACCTTCACCATGACCGCGGTGTTCGACGAGTCATGGCAGACCGCCACCGTCACCGGCACCGTGGAAGCGGAAGTGGGCGACCGCCAACCGTTCGGCTGGCCCGTACCGGTGGATTGGTCCTCGGTCGGCCCTGCAACCCTGACCGGCACCTTTGTGTCCGCCACGAACACGCTGACCGCCACCATCACCAACGTCCCCGAGCCGGCGAGCCTGAGCCTGCTGGCGATGGGCGGGCTGCTCCTGGCCCGACGGCGGCGAAGCAGGTAAGCCCCCATACCGCCCCCGGAATTCCCCGGAATTTCCGGCTCTCCCAGATTTCCATCACACGCCCGGCAAGAGCTGGGCGTTTTTCTTTGGCGGGCCGGTCCTGTGCCCTGCCCAATCTTTGGCATCGGGAAAATACTTGACAAGAGCTCCGGCATCGGACAAAGTGTGAAAGGCACTGTCTATTTTACGATTTCGTATATCGCTGTATCGACAAGGGAAGAGGGTCCGGGAGCGTCACTTTTTGGAGGGGTGTTTCATGATAGTTATGCGCACGCAACGCATCGGTGGTATCGGTGCAGTCGGGTTCGTCATCGCGGTTGCATCGATGCTGTTGGCCGCTCCCGCTGCCTGGGCGGACAACCCCGTCAACTGGAGCTTCTTGGTCGAGACGACCGGCCAGGACGTCACGTGGACCTCGCCGACCAACCTTGACCTGGGCTTTCCCAGCCATGATTACAACTACGAGATCACCCAGCTTGAGTTGCGGGTGGATAGGGGTATTCTTGGTGAGGATTGGGAGTCCTTCCTCAGTTTCCTTGATTCGGGGGATCGGGTGGGAGGCGGATCGTTCGGCCCGCTGCCGGCCATACTTGCCAACGAGGTTCTCAGCGAGGGCGAGCTCAGCGCCAACGTGACAATCGGGGTGGATGACACCGGCCAGGGCTTCGCCAAGATCACGAACGTACAGCTCGGCGAGGCGTTCGGCGGCCTCTTCGATATCACCGGCATTCGTATTGGCGGGGATGTGAATATCACCGCCTTGCCGGAGCCGGCGAGCCTGAGCCTGCTGGCGATGGGCGGGCTGCTCCTGGCCCGACGGCGGCGAAGCAGGTAAGCCCCATACCACCCCCCGGAATTCCCCGGAATTTCCGGCTCTCCCAGATTTCCATCACACGCCCGGCAAGAGCCGGGTGTTTTTCTTTGGCGGGCCGGTCCTGTGCCCTGCCCAATCTTTGGCATCGGGAAAATACTTGACAGGAGCGCCGGCATCGGGCAAAGTTCTGCATCTGCCGGCTGCAGCACACATTGCCGCGCAGTCATATAGAAAGACAACCTAGCAGGTACAGTTCTCCGGGAGGAGGAGAGTTCTCGATATGAGTACGCAGCGCATCGGCGGTATCGGTGTGGTTGGGGTCGCCCTCGTCATCACATCGCTGCTGTTGACCGCCCCCGTCGCCCGCGCGGACGAGATCGTCAATTGGAGCTTCGACCTCACGACAACCGGGCAGGATGCCGCGTGGACCTCGCCGACCACGCTCGATACCGGCCTCGCCGGCTATCAGTACAGTTACGAAATTACCCAGTTTGATATGCTGGTGAATATCACTCTCGAGGGAGTATGGCTCCCCTTTTTCCCGCTGTCCGGTTCGGAGGCTCCTGCGGGAAACGGGACGTTCAGCTCGCTGCCGACGACGCTTGTCGACGGAACGTTCGGTGATTCGAGCGGAGTTCCCGGCATCCATGTGACAATCGGGGTGGACGCAACGGGTCAGGGCACTATCCAGCTCACAAACGTGCAGTTCGGACAGGGAGGAATATTCTCCATCAGCGGCTTCCATGTTGTGGGGAATGTGAGCATTTCGCCGGGCCTGGTGCCCGAGCCGGCGAGCGCAGTGATGCTGCTGGGGGGAGTCGGCCTGATCGCCATTCGTCGTCGGCCGTCGCGTCGCAGCGCACGGGCCTGAGCCCGCGGTGCTGGGATGTATTCATCACGCGATCGTTGCCCGCACACTTTGCCCCGCTGTAACAACGTCAGAACGATTCAAATCATTTAACCTGCTGCGCATCGGCCTCGCAGGGGGAAGGCTCTTCAAGAGCGGTTTCCGCGCGGTGTTGGCGGCTTGGCGAGGCGGTCGCGGATCGGCTGCCGTCCTCGATCCGCCCCAGCAGGCGGAGCAGGCCGTCGAGAATAGTAAGCGGATGAGGCGGGCAGCCGGGGATGTAAAGGTCCACGGGCACGATCGCGTCCGCCCCGTTGCGCACCTGCTCGTGATCGGCGTAGGGGCCGCCGGAGATGGCGCAGGCCCCCACCGCAATGACGATCTTGGGCGCGGGCACCGCGTCGTAGGCTTTGCGTAGCGCGAGCTCCATGTTTTGCGTGACCGGGCCGGTGATCAGCAGGCCGTCAGCGTGTCGAGGCGAGGCGACGAACTGGATGCCGAAGCGGCTGATGTCCCAGCCTATGGTGGTGAGCACGTTGACATCGGCCTCGCAGGCGTTGCACCCGCCGGCGCTGACCTGGCGCAGCTTCAGCGATCGGCCAAAGAGCCGCATCAGCTTCGCGTCCAGCGCATCAGCCAGCTTCAATACCTGCTGATCCTGCTCAAGGATGAGATCCTGGCGCTGGCGGACCGCCAGGCGGTAATCCGTTGCGTAATTGATCGCCCCCGCGGGGCAGGCCTCCACGCAGTCCGTGCAGAACAGGCACTTGCCCAGGTCGATGCGCGCGCCGTTCATCGTCAGGTGGATGGCGTCGGTGGGGCATGCCTGGGCGCAATCGCGGCAGCCTTGGGGGCACCTGGCTGTGTCGATCACGGGCCGGCCGCGGAACCGGTCGGGCATCTGCGGCGCGGGTTCGTCGGGGTAGGCGATGGTGCGATGCCCCTGTTGAAGCCGGGCCAGGATCACCTTCAGCATGGCTCATTCCTTCGTCCGTGCGCTGAAGCGCAGCAGCGGTTGATTCACAGGTCGTGCCCACAGTAGGACAGGTTGAAGCTCTTGTTGCACAGCGGGAAGTCGGAGATCTCCTGGCCGCGCAGGGCGTAAGCCAAACCCAGCCAGTTGTGGAACGAGGGGTCGACGATCTTGTATCGGCTCAGGCGGCCCTGCGCGTCGGTGAGGGCGACGTGGCAGACCTCGCCGCGCCACCCCTCGTTGATGGCGACGGCCAGGCTGTTGGGCATCAGCGAGCCCAGGGGCACGCGGGCTGCCCCTGCGGGGATGGCGAGCAACTGCTCGCGGATGAACTCGATGGATTGCTGAACCTCCAGCCAGCGCACGTAAGCGCGGGCGAAGACGTCGCCGGAGTCGCAGGTGGACACGGGGATGTGGGCGAAGCGGAAGATGCCCGAGGGCTGATCGTGCCGGGCGTCGCGCGCCAGGCCTGCAGCGCGGGCAGCGGGCCCCACCATCCCCAGCTCCATCGCCACGCGGCGCGGCAGCGGCCCGGTGTCGTTGAAACGGGCCATCACCGACGAAGCGTCCCACAACAGGTTGACCGCGACCGCGGTGTCCCGCTCCGCTGCTTCAAGCCGGCGGAGCAATTCATCGACGCGCGCCTGTTCGACATCGAACCCCACCCCGCCGGGGCAAACCATGCCTCGGCCG
>DASVCG010000259.1:0-2834 GCA_036381755.1 Phycisphaeraceae bacterium
CGCCGACAGCGAGTTCCAGTTGAAGCAGGTGGCGGATATCCTCTACACCAAGGCTGCCAAACGCGGCATCGACGTGGCGAGCTTCGACCCGCAGAAGATCGAGGCGGTGGGCGGCGACAAGGCCCGGCAGGCGATCCAGGTGAAACAGGGCATCGAGAAGGAACTCGCCAAGAAGATCGTGAAACTTGTGAAGGACAGCGGCCTCAAGGTGCAGGCGGCCATCCAGGGGGACGAGGTGCGGGTGACGGGCAAGAAGCGGGACGACCTGCAGGCCTGCATCGCGCTCTTGCGCGGCCAGAAGCTCGATCAACCGCTGCAATACACCAATTTCCGGGAGTGAAGGTCAACCGGCCCGGGGCACCGTCCCGGCGAATGAGGGCCGGGTCATCAACCGTTCGTAATAGGTCTTCAATGACGGATGACGCCCCGGCCAGTCCAGTTCCGGCAGACGGAATGCAAGCCAGCCTAGGGCGCAGCCCGCGGCGATGTCCGCCAGGGTGAACCGGTCGCCGACCCACCACGTACGTTCCCCCAACTCCGTCGCCAGCTCTGCGAATCCCCGCTCCACCTTCGCCTGCTGGCGCGCCACCCACTTGTCGCTGCGCTGCGCCGGCTCCCGCTGGGTCTGCTCCAGGCGCATGAGCACGCCCGCGTCGAGCACGCCGTCCGCGAGCGCTTCCGCGCGCCGCACGGCGAGCCGGGGCCGCAGCGTGGCGGGAATCAGCGAGTTCACGGGCGGCAAGGTGTCCAGGTATTCGCAGATGACGCGCGAGTCGAAGAGCACCTCGCCATCCTCGAGCACCAGGCAGGGCACCTTGCCAAGCGGGTTCACCGACTGGATGGCCGTGTCCGCCGACCACACGTCCTCCAGCACGAACGGGCAATCGAGGCCCTTCTCGGCCAGCGCAACGCGTACCTTTCGCACGTAGGGGCTGGTGAGCGAGCCGATGAGCTTCATGGACATTCACCGGAGGGGCCGGTCAGGCGGCGGCACCCATTGTAGGACAGACGCGCAACCCGTCACGGGCTGCCCGTCGTGAATCCAGTCGGGCTTATTTCGTTGGGGAGTCGGTGGCCGGCACGAGTTTGAGCATCGCCTCGCCCACGTTCACGCTGAGATGCATCTCGTCCGGCCCGGTGCCCACGATGGAGAGGCTCTTGCCGATGCCGCTGTGCTCGCCTCCGTGGGAGACGAACTTCCCGTTCATGAAGATGGACGCCTCGCCGATGGTGCTCGACACCGAGAGATCGCCGGGCTGGGTGCTGTTGCTGACGACCCTGAGCTCGCCCACGTTCACGTCGCCGTGGACGGCGCCGTGGGGGACGTTGATGCTGAGCTCGCCCACGTTGAGCCGGGCATCCACGCCGCCCGCCACGCCGTCGACGGTCAGCTCGCCCACCTTCATGTCGGTCTTCAGCATGAGCCGGGCCGGGAGCTGCACCTGCCAGACCTGCTTCACATCATCGTTGTTGCCATCGTCATTGATGTCCAGCGACAAGGCCAACGCATCACCGGTCTTCTCCTGCTTGAGGGTGGCATCGGCGATCTCCTTGGCCGTGCCTTCGCTCATCCAGTGGAAGAACCAGAGGAACTCCTGCTCCTTCTGCTTCAGGGTCACCTGGGCATGCACGCTGTCGTCGGGAGAGATCGTGACGTGCACCTCGCCCACGCCCACGGAGAGTTCGAGACGGTTGACGCCGGCCGCCGATACGTCGGTGGTCAGGGTGCGGGGCGCCGCAGCGGTATCGGCAAAGCACAGGGCCGGCGCCAGCGCCAGGAGCAGGATGGCGATCTTCTTCATGGTGTCTCCTTACATGCGTCCGGCATTCGCCGGATCATTTGATGATCGTGACCCGGCAACGGACGCTCTTCACATCCGGCGTGTCCATGACGAGCTGGACGGCGCGGCTCAAGGCCTCCGGGTTGGTGATCACGCCGCTCAGGTACACCCGCCCGTCGTCGGTGCTGACGCTGAAATCCGCATCATGCGTCTGGGCGTCGCCGTCGAGACGGGCGCGCACGGTCCGCGCCAGGCTGGTGTCCGAATCCCCGTCGTTCCAGGAATAGCCCGTATCGCCGTGGTCGGTGCCGTTGCCGAAGGCCAGCACGCAGCCGCCCAGGCTCAGCAAGGTCAGGGACAGGAGGCCGGCCGCGAGAAAACTCTTCATGCAATCTCTCCGGTCAAGAAGGACGTCAGATCTCGGTGCGGTTCTTGCGCAGCCACACCGCTGCGGCCACGAACGCGGCCGTCACCGCGAAGCCGAGCCAGAGCTCGCCGCTGCTCAGGAAACGGAACACGGATTCGAAGGTCACCGGTTGCAGTCCCATGCTGATATCCGGATCGCCCGCATCCACCAGCGGCTTGAAGTTGAAGGCGAGCGGCACCCAGCTCACCAGGTGCTTGAACACGCCCCGCGCGAAATAGGCGGAGTGAAACAGCCAGCCTTCGGCGATGATCACGCCGGCCAGCGGCAGCACCGCCCACAGGAACGGCGCCTTGCGGGCCCAGGCGGAGGCCAGCATGATCCAGGCATACACCGGCAGCAGCCACAGCGACTGGGCCAGCAGGCCATACGCCAGCACCAGCCAGCCGCTCACGATAGCCCAGGGATGCAGCAGCACCACCCAGATGTGCACGCCCAGCACGCCGCCGCCGATCAGCGCCACCACCAGCAACAGCAGCTCGTGTATCACACTCAGGCCGAGCACGATCCCGACCGTGGCGAACACGGCGGTGGCGAGTTTCGACAGCACCGTGCGCAGGTCCGAGACCGGCAGCGAACGCCAGAACAGCACGCTGCGGTCGCGGCGATCGGCGTAGAGGCAATCCAGC
>DASVCG010000260.1:0-3020 GCA_036381755.1 Phycisphaeraceae bacterium
CCTCCGCTTCCGTCACCAGCCAGTCGAGCGTGAACGCCAATTGCACGGGGATGTGGTGGTAGTAGATGTACGTCACGTCCGGCCCCTCGTAGGGGTAGCGGGCGCTCTGCACCAGGTCCGTGAAGCCGTTGATGTAATAGCCCGGATAATTGGCGAAACGCCCGATGATGCTGTTCCGCGCGAAGACGCGGGGCAGGTCGTCGCCCGTTTGATAGGCCGCGCGAAGCAGATTCGGCGCCCACGCGGACATCAGGATCAGGTGCATCGCGCCGCCGCTGCGGAAGAACGTGGACGGCTGCTCGAAGCCCAACCCCACGGGGCTGACCTCCCAGGCCGGCACGGTTTTTTGCGGGGTATCGCCCGGCCGCCTCGGCCAACCCAGGCGGTATTTCTGAGACCCCTTGTACCACATGAGCTCGGACGCCTCGAAGCTGCCGTTGGGATGGATCACCTGCTCCCGCTGTCCGTGCTGCGGGAACGCCCACTGGCCCGCCATGGTGTGGTAAGCCCCCTGTCTCGCCGCGTCGAGATACCGCTCCTGGCCCGTCAACTCGTACAGGTCCACCAGGGCCCACCAATAGGGGTAGAAGCCATAGTGGTAGACCGGCATCAGCCCCAGCGGCTTGCGGTGGGGCGACTCAAACTCCTTCTTGATGAAGGCATCAGCCTCGTGCTGAATCTGTCGAAGCAGCTCCTCGCTGGGCGTTAGGCGGTAAGCCGCCAGCATCTCGGACCACTTGGGCATATACGAGCTGTTGATGCGGATTTCGCCGTTGTCCATCGCCAACTCCGCAATCCACGGATTGGCCCTGCTCAGCAGATCATGCAAGCCCTGCCACACCGACGTTCCGTAGGACTCGTTCGGCACGTGCAGGCGGATGGTCCGCTCGGTGATCCAGTCCCGCGTCTCTTCCTTCGGCAGATCGAGCGCAAAGTGGAACTGCGGCCGTGAAAGCAGGTACTCGATGGTCGGCAAAGACCGGCTGACATAGAGCTGTTCATCCTCGCTGAGGATGGCTGCCGACACCAGCGTCAAAGGCGATGCGTGCGTCACCGTCGAAGGGGCTTCGATGTTGTAGAAGCCTTTGAGGCGATCGTCCCATCCGCTGGCGTCCGCGTTCCTGATTAGCTTGATCATGTTCACGGCCGCGTCGGTCAGCGATCCATCAACCGGCTGCCGATCGTCTTTGACCTCGAACACGTGACGAGACGTGTAAGCTTGTGCGTCGATCCAGTCGCCGGCCATCGCCAATACGCGCCAGCAGGCTGTCACCTTCTCGCCGGCCTGGCGCTTCGACCCCGTCATCCCCAGCACGGGGTTGAAGATCGTTGGCTGCACGCGCGATGCGACGTTGAGCGGGCTGAAGCCGTACGCCGCCCTATCGCTCGTGGGCCATTCGAACGGCAGGTGGGAAGGATCGGCGACAAGCCCCACCGTGATCGGCCGGCTTCGATCCTGCGATCGGGTTTGCACCAGCACCATCGGGTGCGTGGTGATCGTGCTGGTCACCATCCGCGGGCGATCCGGCAGCCGCTGAAACTGATACGTCGGCGGCAGCAGAACCTGCTCAACATCATCCGCGGACCACGATCGCAAGCCGCTGAACCCGACCGAGTAATAGCCGGCCTGCGGCGCCTCAAAGCTGATGGTAAAGACCGCATCCCGCCTGTCCGGCCGCAGCTCCCACCGCCCGATTGCCTTGTGCCCCGACTCGTCCTGGTAGGTCACCTCGACCGCCTCATCGCCCGATCGGGCGTACGATCGCGGCACCCACAAGCTCGCCTGCCCTGCGAGGAAGGGGTTCGCGGACTCCTTGTTCTTGACTTCTCGGGTCTGGCCGTTGATCTCCAGCCGCAGCACCACGCTGTTATGTTCGGACTCCCACGAAGGGAAATAGGTATCCGCGCTGACGTTCTGCGTCGGCGAAAACAAGCTGAACAGCACCTGCTCATCGTTGTTGCGTGTCACGGACGACCACTGGCCGCCATCGAACACCTCGGCGCGTGTCACGATGCGCGGCTGCCCCTGCTCATCCTCGCCCTGCATGAAGATCAGCCGCAGATGCTCATTTTCCAGCCGGGCCGCCTCCGTCAACCCCTCCAGCCGGAGGGGGGGCATCGCGGGAAACTCCTGCAATAATCGACCGCCCACCTCCACGGGCGCTTTGCGGTACGCCGCCAGCTCCCTCAATGAGAGGGTGTTGGGGTCCAGCATTGAGGTCGTGAGCAGGATCGCGTCGCATCGCGCAAAGGCGGTTACGCTGCGCACCGAGAGCAGATGCCGCCCCGCCTCCAGTGTCATCGTCCCCACCCGCTGCCAGTGCCAGCCGTCATGGCCGTGATCGCCCGCCTCCTTCTCCGCGGCCTGGCCGTCCAACAGCAACTGGTATCGCCGCGATCCGGGCGCGTGTCGGGTGAAATCCCGGGCCCGCGTCCACAGGTGATAGACGCCCGCAGCGGGCAGATCGATCACGATCATCGCTTCGCTTGGCCGGGAGGAGGTGGTCCAAAGCATCCCTTCCCCGCTGGATTGAGCATAACCGTAATTGACCAGCCAATCCCCCATCAGCAGGGGCGACACAGCCTCAGCCTCAAACAGCAAGGTGTGCGACGCCGAAGCCTCATCAGCAAAAGCCGGGGACGAAACCCCAGCCCACGACATCGCCATCAGCGACAGCGCCATCGCGCACACACCGGCCACCCTCGTCGAATCGTTCCTGCTCATACATCACACCCTCTGTTTAAAAAGCACATGTTTGGCACAACGCTGCGCAGCACTGGCGGCATGCGATCACGCAGATTGATGCAATGCATCACCTGCACCTGGCTCTTATCAACCGTTTCCTGACGCGGCCCCGCTGGGCGAGGCTCGACAAACCGCCAACTGCCAGCGTGGGGCGCCCGCGAAGAAGGCCGCCATGCTCACCACTTGGACAACACCCCCCAGATGTCGTCCGTATCGTCGATCAGATCGCGCAGAGAAACCGACTCGGCGTGGCCGTCGAAGAACGTCATGTTGG
>DASVCG010000261.1:0-8214 GCA_036381755.1 Phycisphaeraceae bacterium
CGGACCAGATCCGCCAGGCGATGATCGAACTGCTTCACAACGCCGTCCAGTCCAGCCCGCGACGGTCGGTGCATGTGACGGCGCAGCTCGAGCCCGGCGGCCAGGGCGTGATGGTGCAGGTGATCGACGACGGCGAGGGCATGGACGCTCACACCCTCAGCCACGCGATGGACCCGTTCTTCAGCGCCAAGCCCGCGGGCAGGCGATTGGGCATGGGCCTGCCGCGGGCGCAGCAGATGATCGCCGGCCACGACGGAACGCTGGAGCTGCGCAGCACCCCCGGCGAGGGCACCACCGCCACCGTGACGCTGCCCGTCGTGCCGGTGCCGTCCTGACGGCGCGCCCGCTCAAACTAATTCGCTGCCGATCAAGCTCGGGCAGGTGAATCCCGCAAGTGAATGAGCCGATAGACAGCGTGGACGAACCGTCCGCAGGGAGCCCGTTGGGGCGCTCGGGGGCGGCGGAGCCGATGGCAGGAGAACGCCGTGCCGCGTAAGCCACGAAGCAGCGCCTCGCAAACTTCCACTCCCGCACGGCCATGTCCCGATCCGCGCCGCCCTGTGCGCGTGCTGGCGATCGACCCGGAGCCGCAACTGGGCCGGCTGCTGACGCAGTGCCAGACGGTAACGGGACCGCTGGAGGTGGTGCAGGTCGACTCGCTGGCTCAGGGCCGCAGCCAGTTGGCCCAGGGCCGCTTCGATGTGGTGGCGCTGGAGCCGCATCTGCCTGATGGCTCGGGCCTGGCCCTGGTTCAGGAGCTGCGCCAACGTCATCGGCAGACGCGCACGCTGGTGGTCAGCGGTCAACCGAATTTGGAGCAGGCGATCGACGCCATCCGCGCCGGCGTCAGCGATTTTCTGGTCAAGCCGCTGGGGGTGGCGCAACTCGCCCAGAGCCTTCGCCGGGCGCTGGACCAGCAGGCGCAGGACCGCCGACGGGCGCAGCGCGTCCGCCGACTCCGACGCGCCTGCCAAAAGCTGGACCAGGCGCGGCTGGACATCAGCCGGCAGGTGGACATCCTCTGCAACGATCTGGTGACGGCCTACCAGGAGCTGGCCTGCCAGGTTCAGCAGGTCGCCAGCGCCAGCGAGTACGGCGCCATCATCCGCAACGAGCTGGACCTGGAGATGCTCCTGCGCAAGTCGCTGGAGTACCTGGTGGACAAGGCCGGCCCCACCAACGCGGCGATCTTCCTGCCTTCAAGCCTGGATGAGTTCAGCCTCGGCGGCTACGTCAACTACAACTGCTCCAACGACGCAGCGGACATCCTCCTGGAACACCTGGGCGACGTGGTAGCCCCGCGCGTGGCGCAGACCGACGGCCTGGTGCGCCTGCACGATCAGCAGTCGCTGCGAGACTGGCTGGGCGACGACGATCAGGCCGCCTGCCTGGCCGAGTGCGACGTGACCGCCTTCGCCTGCCGACATCAAAAGGAGGCCCTGGCGGTCGTCATCCTCTTCCGCGATCAGACGCAGCCGTTCGACGAGTCGCTCCTGGAGACGTGCGCCAGCATCGCGCCGATGCTGGGCCAGGCCCTGGCGCGGCTGATCCGCATCCACCACCGCCACCTGGGCGATCTGGACTGGGGCTCCGTGGAGGATGAGTCCGACGGCGGATCGTTTTGATCGATTTGATCGATCTTCTGCAAGGCTACGGGCCTGCTGCGACATCCGCCCGCGGCTTCAAGCGATCTTGGCAGGCCTCTGATTTACAGGCTCTCGACGCGGATTTGCGCGCTGATCTGGTGCTCCTGACCGGGGCCCAGCTCGACGGCGTTTTCCATGACGTTGCCGCTTTCGATGCAGACCATCTGTGTCCACTCCTGGTCGCCCAGGTCGGGGATCGCCGCGGCACGCTGGGCGCCGGGGTTCCACACGATCGTGCTGCGCGAGTGCTCTTTTTCGATGATGATGCGGCGGTTCCAATCCGGATCGTGCAGCACGCAGGTGGCCTGGGTGTCCAGGTAAACGCGGTCGATCTCGCCCGCCAGGCGGATCGCCTCATCATTCTGGCGGCGCATCACCATGCCCTCGGACTTGGAAAGGTAGCGTCCGCCCTCGAGCCCGCTGATCCACACGCGGTGGGCGTGGCTCACACTCAGGTAGGTGTGCAGCGCCTCCTCGAAGCTCGCTGGAGCCGGCCCGTTGTTGCGCACGCGCAGCGTCATCCCCAGCGACGGGCCCAGGCTCACCCGGTAGCGCACGTGGAAGGGGTCGACCGTGGTGGCTAGCTCCAGGTGGAGGGCGTGATCGGTCTGCTGGGCGTCGGCGAATGTCCAGGCTTGCAGCCGCGCCAGGCCATGGCTGGGCGCAGTGGGATCGTCCCGCCTGGGGCCGAACCAGGGGAAGCAGATCGGCACGCCGCCGCGGATGGGCCGGCCGGGGTGAAATTCGCTGGCGCTGCTCATGAACAGCACGCTGCGCTGCCCCGCGGGTTGATATGCGGCCAGGTGCGCCCCGTGCAGGTAGATGCTGCCGGTGGCGGCGGGCGTGGTGACCATGGCGCGCGTCAGGCTGCCGGGGCCGGCCTCGAACCGCAGCACGCCGGGGATGCCCCATCGCTCGTTCAGCTCATTCAACTCGTTCAACGCTTCGGGGGATAAGGCTGAGCTCATGCCGACGATTGTAATCAAACGCAGTGCGATGCGACGTGGTGCTTGCTGCGCGAAGCAGCACGGTCATGCGCGTCGTTACAGCAAGCGGGCGCTATCGCTGGACGCGGTAATCCAGCAGCACGTCCGGGCCCAGCTTCTCCATATGGCGCAATTCCAGCAGCAGGGACTGCTGGGGCGTTGGCCACGCCAGGCCGCGCACCGCGGAAAGCGCTTGCGCATCGCCCGCGAGCTTGGGCGCGATGAAGGCCAGGATCTGATCAACCAACCCTTGACGCAACAGCGAGCCCGCCAGGCCTGCGCCGCCCTCCACCAGCACGTTGGTGGCCTGGTGCTGCTGGGCCA
Organism: Phycisphaeraceae bacterium; assembly: GCA_036381755.1. Lineage (GTDB taxonomy): Bacteria > Planctomycetota > Phycisphaerae > Phycisphaerales > Phycisphaeraceae > DASVCG01. The sequence continues at coordinate 2,957 of DASVCG010000261.1, forward strand.
GGTGCTCCATCAGCGGGCGCAGGTCCAGATGGCCATCATCCAGCTCGGGCAGGCCCAGCAGCGTCACGTGCTTGGCTCGCCATGATGCCGCAACCGGTCCGCCTTCCTCCAGTACGCGCTGACGCACCGCCAGCAGCACTGGCGGGCGCTCCTCCTGAATCAGACGCGCCCCCGACGGCGTCTTGAGATCCGGATCGATCACCACACGCACCGCGGATCGGCGAACCTCCACGCCCCGCGCGGTGAGCTGCGGATCATCCGCCTGCACCGTCCCGATGCCCACCATCACCGCGTCGCAACGGGCGCGCAGCTCGTGCACCCTTTGACGCGAAACCTCCGAGCTGATCCACCGGCTTTGCCCCGTGGCGGAGCTGATCTTGCCGTCCAGCGTCTGGGCCCATTTGAGGATCACCCACGGCAATCCAGTGCGCACGCGCTTAAGAAACGGCTCGTTGAGCTGCTCTGCCTCGTGCTGACACAGGCCGACCTCCACCTCCACGCCCGCCTGGCGCAGCTCATGCGCGCCCGCGCCAGCGGCGTGTGCTGAAGGGTCGACCATCGCCACGACCACCCGCGCTAACCGAGCCTGGCGAATCGCGTCGGTGCAAGGCGGGGTCTTGCCGTGGTGACGGCACGGCTCCAGCGTCACGTACATCGTGGCCCCGGCAGGGTCCTGGCCTTGCTGACGGCAATCGCGGATCGCCTCCACCTCCGCGTGCGGCCCGCCGAAGCGCTTATGCCAGCCGCGCCCGATGATTCGCCCCTCGCGCACGATCACCGCGCCGACCATCGGGTTGGGCTCGACAAACCCCTGGCCTTGCCGGGCCAGCGCTAGCGCCTCGTGCATGAACCGCTCATCGCTCATCGGGCTTGTCCCATCCTCGCCGGCCCATGATAATGGCGAATTGACGCCGGCGCGGCCGCCAGGTGAAGAACGCCAGGTAAAGAAAAGGATACCCATGAAAAAACGAATCATCCGCATCGGGGTCGGCGTGCTGGTGGCGCTGCTGGTGCTCGTGATCGCCGCGTTCATCTACCTGGACAGGATCACCCAGCGGGCGATCGAGGTCGGCGCCACCTACGCCACCGGCGTGGAGACGACGCTGGCGTCGGCGGACCTGGCGCCCTTCCGCGGCGAGTTGGGCCTCCAGGAGTTGGTCATCGCCAACCCGCCCGGCTTCAAGAGCGATCATTTCCTGAGCCTGGGCCGGGGCGAGGTGGCCGTGACGCTGCCGACGCTGATGCAGCAGCATGTGGTCATCCCCCGCCTGCACCTGGACGGCCTGAGCCTGAACCTGGAGAAGCACGACGGCCAGGCCAACTACCAGGTGATCCTGGAGCACCTCAAGCAGCTTCGCGGTCAGCCGCAGGAAGAGCAGGCCGATGCGCCGGGCAAGCGGTACGTCATCGAGGAGGTGATCGTGACGGACGTGGTGGTCAGCGCCGCGGTGCTGCCTTCCATCGGCGAGCCCAACGCGCTGGTGGTGCGCATCCCGGAAATCCGCTTGACGCAGGTGGGCTCCGACAGCAGCGGCGGGGTGGTGATGTCGCAGCTCAGCGGCGTGCTGATGCAGGCGGTGCTTGAATCGGTGATCACCCAGGCGGGCGAGGCGCTGCCCGCGGCGATCACCGACGGGCTGCGCAGCGGCATGGAGGGGTTGGGCCAGTTGGGCGGGTTCGTCGTCCAAAGCGCAGGCGATCAGGTCGCGCAGGTGCTCGCCCAGGTCAGCGGCGATCAGGCGGTGGGCCAACTGCTGGAGGGCGTCTCGGGCAAGACCGGCCAGGCGCTGGAGCAGAGCGTTCAAGCGCTGAACAAGGGAGTGGGCCAGGCTGTAGAGGAGACGACCCAGCACATCGACGAAGGGGCCCGCAAGCTCCAGGAAGGGGCCGGCAAGGCGCTGGAAGGCCTGGGCGGGCTTTTCCAGAAAAAAGACGAATCGTCCAAGGACGAGTCAGAATAGCCCGCAGCGGATCCGCCGCGAAAAACAAGCGAAAAATCGTTCGATCGCGCTGCGCCAGCGGAAGGGGGGATAGGGGTTTGCTGACGCACCTTTGCCTTTTGATGCCACTCTAGCCGCGCCCCCGTTGGGGGCGGGCTATCGGATGCAGTTCCATCCACGCGTCCACTGGGGGCGGGCTATGTGGTTTGTCTTTTTCTGCCGTCTGCCCCCTATCCTCTACCCTCTCTTGCTTTCAGGGTGCATCGGCCGTGGCTTGAGGATTCGGGCCGGGTTGCCCGCGACGACCACGCCTGGGGGGACGCTTCGGGTCACCACTGCACGAGCGCCGACGACGCTGTTGTCGCCGATGGTTGTGCCCGGGCCGATGAACGCCTCAGCACAGATCCACACGCCGCTGCCGATGGTGATAGGCGGGCGGAGCAGGGGCAGGTGCGGCTGGGTGTAGTCGTGCGTGCCGGCGCACAGCGACACGTCCTGCGAAATGACGGTGTGATCGCCCAGGGTGACCGGGCCAAGGTTGTAGACGCGCACGCGGTCGCCCAGGATGCTGTGCCGGCCCATCGTCAGCAGCCACGGGTGCATGATGCGCGTGCTGGCGCGGATGCGGCTGGTGGACGCCACCCTCGCCCCGAATCGCCTCAGCCAGAACCGTCGCCAGGCGTAGGCGCGTGGCGGGCTGGGTCGGATGAGCAACACCTCCACCACCCGCCAGGCAAACCGCCGGGCGTACTCGCCGCGGGTGTAGGGGTACGCAGCGGTGCGGTCCAGCGTCTGAAAAACGGCTCCCGTCGGCTGGCTGGAGGGGTTTGTGATTTGCGGTGAGTGCTGGGTGATGGTTCGACTCCTGGCCCGCTGTTTCTTGTGGGGCTGCTCTCTTTGCTTGGCGCTTGGCCCCCTCACCCTACCTATTCCGGGGGCTCCCCCAGAGGGGGAGAGGGCTATTAGAAATCCCTAGCTCCTCATTCCTCTATGCCTTTTCCTGCCGTCTGCCCCTTCCGGGGGCCGGGGACTGCCATCTCTTTGCGATAGCGCGCCGCATAATAACGCATCGCCCAGGCCGCCAGGGACGGCGCCGCAGTGCTCAAAGCCATCAGCAGCCGCACGATGGGCAGCGGCCACACTTCCGCTCGCGGTCGGCGAAGCGCCCGCACGATGCAGGCGGCGACGCGCTGGGGCGATTGCATCATCATCGGCGGAGTGTTGGAAACACCCAGCGGTCCGCCGGCCACTTCGAAAAATTCCGTCCGCGTGCCCGCGGGGTGCACGCTGGTGACCGCGACGCCCTCATGGGCCAGCTCGCCGCGCAGTGCTGAGGCCAGCGCATCCTGCGCCGCCTTGGTGGCTGAGTAGGCCCCGTACATGGGCAGGCCGATCTCGCTCAGGGACGAGGAGCAGATCAGCAGGTGGCGCAGGCCGTCGGGCGTAGCACGAAGCTGAGGCAGCGCGTGGCGCAGGCAGCGCACCGTGCCGAAGTAGTTGGTTTCGAAGATCGCGCGGTGCTGGTCGTCGGGGGTGTCCATGACCGCGGCGCACAGGCCGTAGCCGGCGTTGGCGAAAAGGGCGTCAAGCCGGCCGAAGGCTTGCCAGGAGGACTCGAAGAGCCGCTGCATGTCCTCATCGCGGGCCACGTCGCAGGCCACGGGCAGCGCCCGCTGACCCAAAGCCTCGATGCGCTCCGCCACGTCGCGCAGGCGGTCCTGCCGCCTGGCTGCCAGCGTCACGTGCATCCCCGCCTGGGCGCAGGCCACCGCGGTGGCGGCCCCGATGCCGGCACTGGCGCCGGTGATGAGGATCACCTTGTCCTTCAGATCGCGGGCCACGGAAGAAGTTTGCGGCCGCTGCGGAGAAGTTGCAAGCGATTTGCTCATTGTCGCGAAGGTCAGCAGCGGCTGTCCGCGTTTTGGATGCGAGCGTGGTGGGATGCTTCACCAGTTCGCGGGCAGTTGCGGGCCGGCGTAGCGGGGCGGCTCCAGGTAAAGCGAGCGCAGCAGGCTCGCCAGGGTGTTGCCCTGTGATTCTAGCCGGCTGGCGGCGTCGTCCAGGCTGCGCAGGAATTGGTCGCGGATAATCGGGCTGGGGGTGATCAGCGGCGGGCCGGGCTGCCACGATCCACCGGGGCCGTTGCGGGTTAAGCCACTGGCGAATGCCCACGGGCCATCGAGCCGCAGGTGCCCGTGGCGGATCGGGCCGGCCAGGTAGCGCTCCACCGGTGTCGCGGCTTCGTGCTCAGCTTCGACGACCACCCGCTGACCCGAAGGCAGCACCTCCAGCATGCGGCGGACGTAGTCGCCCGCATCAGCGGAGGATCGCTGGGCCGCGTCGATGAGCCACGCCTGGGGCGCAGCGGGGAATCCTTCCTCGGTGTTTACTTCGAGTCGGCTGGCCTTGCCGCCAAAAAAAGTTGCGTTGAGCTGGGCGTTGGTCGGGTCGCCCGCGATGGCGCGCGGGCCGGGGGCGTCGTCCACCTGCCGCCAGGCTTCGTAGCGGTCGACCATGGATGTGCGCTGAAGCCGCGTCATCGACCGGCCCAGGAAAAACAGTAGCGCCAGGATCACCAGCACCAGCGGCGCCACCAGGACCGTTTCGGTCATCGCTGTGCCGGCGCATCGGGCGTGGCGAAGCATCCTCGCGGGCGTCGGGCGTTTGGGGTTCAGGCTCATAGCGGCTCTCAGTGCACCAGGGTTTGGTCGGCCAGCGGCTCGAGGCTGTGGAGGTATCGGTCCAGTTGGGCGACCTGGCCCGCGTCGAGGCCGGGGATCTGCCCCGCTTCATCAGCGGTCTGGTGGAGCAGCTCGACCCAGCCGGCGTAATCGCTGATGGGCTCGAGCTGCGCGCGCCACATCTGCGTCCACAGATCCCACGAGTGGTTGTTGAACACGCGGGCCTGGGCCAGCGCGACGATCTGCGGGTTAGGCGTGTCACTGTCGAACCGCGTGGGCCACATCGCGGTGGGGCGGCGGCGTCGCGCGATGCCCAAAACCCGCAGCGGCTGAGGGCCGGCGGCATCAAGATTCGCCTGCCCAGGCGGGGGGAATTGATCGTGGACGAAGTCGATCGGCGCAGGCAGTGCAGCGCGGTCGGCGAAGTTGTGCGGGTTGCGCACCGTCACCTCCTGACCCACGTCGATGCCCAGGAACACGTAGTAGCGCGTGCGGTGGATCGTCACCGCGCCGCCTATCACGCTGGGCGTCTGCTCGATGCGCTGGTCCTGCCAGACGTAGCGAGCCACGCGCGGCAGCCCCGGTGGGGAGAAGGTGGGGCTGCTGCTATAGCGGATCTGCCAGCCCTCGTACTGCA
>DASVCG010000262.1:0-13712 GCA_036381755.1 Phycisphaeraceae bacterium
CCCCCGGAAGCCCCTGGAGCGAGCCGAACCCCCGCAGGCGGAGCCCCTCGGGCCGGGTTTCGCCAGCGTCCACGAGCATGAATCAGGCCCGAGCAAGGACCCACCCATGACCCTGCGCGGCAAGAAACCGGAGGATCGCAAGCAACGCCTCAAGCTCCTGCTTTCAGGCGAGGCCGGCGTGGGCAAGACCACCGCGGCCATCCAGATGCCCAAGCCCTACATCATCGACACCGAGCAAGGCAGCGTGCACTACGGCGACCTGATCGAAGAGGCCGGCGGCGCCGTCTTCGAGGCCAACCACATCGACGAGGTCATTGCCGAGGTCCGCACCCTGATGGCGGAGCCCCACCCCTACCTCACCCTCGTCATCGACCCGGTCTCCACCCTCTACAACGAGGCCCTCGACGAGGGCGAGATGAAAGTCGGCACCGAGTTCGGCCGGCACTACGGCTACGCCAACCGAAAGTTCAAACGCCTGTGCAACCTCCTGACCACCATCGACATGAACGTCGTCGTCACCGCGCACGAGAAAAACGAGTACGGCGCGAAGCTGGAGGTCGTCGGCAAGACCTTCGACGGCTACCGCAAGCTCGACTACGTCTTCGATCTGTGGCTCCAGCTCGAACGCCAGCGCAAAACCCACAAGCGTTTAGCTTTGGTGCGCAAGACGCGGCTGCGCGAGTTCCCCGACATGAGCCGCTTCGAGTGGACTTATCAGGCCATCCAGGAACGCTACGGCACCCAGCGCCTCGAAAAGGGCGTCGAGCGGATCGAGCTGGCCACCCCCGAGCAGGTCGAGCGCTTCCGCTACCTGCTGAGCCAGCTTTCGGATGAGCAGATCAAGTACCTCAAGATCGACAAGGCCCTGGCGACGGTCGAGGACATCGCGGACCTCTCCGCCCAACGCATCGCCCGGGGCATCCAGCTTATCGAGGAGTACAAAGCCGCTCAGCAAGCCGCGGCCTAATCCCCGCCCCGGCCCCCCGGAAGTTCCCCGAAGTGACCTCTAACCTACCTAAAACCCTTGTGGAGATGAGTTTCTCACGCATCCATCCAGTGAAAAAGGAACGATGCCATGCGTAACGTGAATCGAGTGATCCTGGCTGGCAATCTCACCCGTGACCCGGAATTCCGCCGACTGCCCTCCGACACCGCGGTGGCCAACTTCGGCATGGCCCTCAACCGCAGGTGGCGCAACCGCGACGGCCAGGTGCAGGAGGAAACCACCTTCGTGGACTGCGAGACCTACGGCAGGCAGGCGGAGGTGCTCCACCAGTACGCCCGCAAGGGCCGCGGCTTGTTCATCGAGGGTCGCCTGAAGCTCGACCAGTGGCAGGACCGGGAAGGCCACAACCGCTCCAAGCTCAAGGTGGTTGTGGAGAACTTCCAGTTCACCGACTCGCCCGCTGGCGGGCAGGACCAATCCTCCGCGGCGGGTCAGGCCCCCCGCCAGGCCGGCGGCGAAGCGGCCCAGACGGACCGGCCGGCATCCCGGAGCGCCGGCAACCCGCGCGATGTAAACGACCTGCTGCCGTTCTGACTAAGCACGGCCCGGAGCGCGGCGAGCAGGCCGAGCGTGGCTGTCATCGCGGTGCCATTGGTTTAGCCGGCTTCGAAGAAGCGGGCGTCGGTGCCACCCGGGCCGATGCGCGCCCGGACCGGCGAGCCGCATCGCGGGCAGCGGCCTTCGTAGGCGTCGCCCTGGCGGTTGCGGTAGATGCGGCTATAGACCTGGCAGCACTTCCAGTGCACGGCTAGCCACGGCCGACCGCGAAGCGACGCGGCTGACTGGCCCCCCTGCGCACAGCGATGGGCCTTCAGGGACGCGATGTCCACAATGTAATCCGGCCCGCTCATCTTCCATCTTTCTTATCGGCACCGCGGCCCGGCCCGGTCCACCCAAGACCGGCTACGCAGCCCACGAGGGCGATGCGCATGCGCAGCCTGAGCGGTTGCCGATGGCGGATGGTGGAGAAGCATGGTAGAGAAGAAAAAGCCCGCCCTGGCTGGTTGGGCCGCTATCAGTCCTGACGCCTGGGCGGCTTGAGCACGTCCAGCCAGGCCACCAGCGCTGCTGCGTCGATGATCGCGGGGTCCAGTTGAGCGCGATGGGGCATCACGCCCTGCGGCGTCACGCGCGGCACCACCGCCAGCACGCTGACGCCGGTGAGCTTTTCGAGCCATCGGCGGTTGCTGATGACCGAGGGGTCTTCCGCCACGGCCACGTCGGCGTCGTAGCCGTTCATGACCAGCCCGGCCACGCGGCAGCCCGAATCGCGCAAGAGGCGCACCGTCATGGCGGTGTGGTTGAGCGTGCCCAGCCTCGACCGCGTCACCACCAGCACCGGGTAGCCCAGCGCCGCGATCAGGTCCAGCACGGTCCGCCGGGGCTGCTGCGGGTCCAGCGGCACCATCAGGCCCCCCACGCCCTCGATCAGCACCGCGTCACTGGCGCGGTCGATCACCTCCAGGCTGTGGCGAAGCTGCGGCCAATCGATGGCGGTCTGCGTCTCCTCCGCAGCCACCGCGGGCGCGAGCGGAGGTGCCAGGCGGATGGGGTTGATCACGTTCAGCGGCAGCCGGCAGTCGGCGAAGTGGGCCAGGGCCTCGGCGTCTTCGCTGACGAGCCCCTCGCGGTCGCGTCGACAGCCGCTGCTGAAGGGCTTGCACACGCCGATGGCGTGCCCCGGCCACTGCCGACGCAGTGCCGCGGCGATGGCGCAGGTGACCACGGTCTTGCCTACGCCCGTGTCCGTGCCGGTGATGAACAGGCCGGGCTTACTCAGCCTGGGCGGTCGGTCAAACATGCCGGGATGATAAGGGGAATTGGCGTTTGATGGTGGGCGATTGGTGATGGACAAGGAGCGGGCCATCCGCTGCCCATGGGGCGGAAAACCACTCATCGCCCATTATCAATCTCTGGCCGGCTGGCGCAGCGAGTCCCACGCATCAGCGATCGGCTCATCCGGGATCTGGCTGTCGATCGTCACGCAGCCGAGGCGCTCGGGCAGGACCAGGCGAATCCGCGACTGGGCCACTTTCTTGTCCAGGCGCATCGCTTCGATGAGGCGCGGCGTCGGCGGCAGGTCGCCCGCCCAGGTCGGCAGCCCGATGGCCTCCAGCAATTCCACCAATCGGCCCAGCAGGTCGGCGGGGCAGCGTCCCAGCTTCACCGCCAGCCGCGTCGCGGCGACCATCCCCAGCGACACCGCCTCGCCGTGCTGGTACGTGCCGTACTCGGTGGCGGCCTCGATGGCGTGGGCGAAGGTGTGCCCGAAGTTCAGGTGCGCCCGCACGCCGGCCTCTTTTTCGTCCTCCATCACCACCGCGGCCTTGATGCGCACGTTGCGCTCGACCAGCTCGACCAGGGCGTCGCGATCCAGTCGCTGAATGTCGGCCAAGTGGCGGGCGATCCAGTCGAAGAGGTCTGCGTCGCGGATGACCGCGTGCTTGACGCACTCGGCCAGGCCGCATCGCAGCTCGCGGGCCGGCAGGGTGGCCAGCGTGTCGGTGTCGATGGCGACCAGCCGGGGTTGATAGAACGCGCCGATGAGGTTCTTGCCCTGGGGCACGTTGACGCCGACTTTCCCGCCCACCGAGGCGTCGACCATCGCTAAAAGCGTGGTGGGGCACTGGATGAAGGGCACGCCGCGCAGGTAGGTGGCCGCGGCGAAGCCGACGGTGTCGCCGATGATCCCCCCGCCCAGCGCGATCACGGGGCTTTGGCGCTCCAGGCGCGCCTCCAGCAAGGCATCGTAGAGCCGGCTGACGGTCTGAAGCGTCTTGTGCGACTCGCCGCTGGGCACGCGGACCAGGCGGGCGTCATATCCTGCTGCGCGCAGGGCTTGCGCCGCTGTCTGGCCGTGGGTGTCGGCGATGCGCTCATCCACCATCAGCGCAGCAGCGCGATGCGGCGCCACAGCACGGACTTCCTGGCCCAAACGGCCCAGCAGGCCCGGCTCGATGCGGACCGCGTAGCGGTGGTGCGGCAGAACCAGATCGACGGTAGCCATCGCCCCCAAGCATAGCGTTTTTATGCCGGCTTGGGAGGCGGGCGTGCGTCGGCCCGCTGGGCAGTCGGGCGGGCGCGCATCGTCCGCGGCGCGGTCATGCAGCGGCTACGCCGCGGGCGAGCATCACCTTGGCGCGGCTTTCCCAGTTCACAGCCTGGGAAAGCAAGCCGGCCTCAGCGCGGTCCTCTGCGTCGGTCAGCGGATCGCGTTGACGGTGATGTTGATCTGGTCGCGCAGGACCTGGCCGTTCACCCGCATCTCCGCGGTGACCACGGCTGTGCCGGCCTGGTCGCTGGTGAAGCGGGCCATGCGGCCGCTGGGCGAGGGCTCCACCCGGCCCAGCGTGGTGGACCAGCGCATCTCCACATCACGGCCCAGCAGGTTCGCCGTCTCGGCGAAGAGGGTCGTCGTCTCGCCGGTGAGGATCCTCTGGCTCGAAGCGGCCAGGTTCAGGCTGGGCTTCATGGTCTCCACGGCCCGTGGCCCGGTTTCACAGCCGGCCAGGCCCAGGGTCAACAACACGGTCAGAACGGTCCAGGCGCCTGCGAGGGTAAGGAAGGGTTTCACCGCTCCTTCTCCTGAATGGGGGGTGCGTCTGTCCAGCCGCTGGTCCGGTCCCCTGGCCAGCCCAGGTGCTGGCCATCCCACCCGTCGCCCCTGGCTGCGCCCCCGGGCAAGCGGCTTGCCGCTTCGGCGGGGAATGCTAGAAGTGCCCCCGGCCCCGGACAAGCCAGGGAGCGGACGAATCTTGCTTCCGGCCACCGGCGGAGGGCGGGACGCCCAGATTGGGTGATTTGCCTGCGGACGCGATCGGGCCAAAGGTGCTAAGATCATTTGTTGGCAGCCAGCCAAGTCGCCGTGGACACGTGCGGGTGCGTCGCCCGTGCGCGGCTGCGACGATCAGGTTCGTCGGAGATCCAGCGATGCTGACGCTGACCGAGACCGCGCGGGCGCATCTGGCTAGGCTTTTGAATGAGGCAGGCGCGCCGGAGGACGCCGCTGCCCGGTTTGTCGCCGGGCCCCAGGGTCTGACGCTTTACCTGGACAACCTGCGGCCGGGCGATGAGACGTTCGAGTACGAGGGCCGCACCGTCCTGGTGCTCGATGAGCAGGTGGCTGACATCCTTTCGGAGCGCACCTTGGACGTGGAGGAAACCGAGGAAGGCCCCACGCTGACGCTTCAGTAAGGGCGCGGGCCCATCGTCCACGCTTCACCATCAGCGTCCCCGCAGCGGCATCGTCGCGGGGCGGCTGGCTATAGCGCCGCGTCGCTCATCCCTAACAGGTGCAGGCCGGCCCAGATCCAGATCGGCATTGTGATCAGGCTGACGAGCGAGGTGCCGATGACGATGCGGACGGCTGTGGGGGCGTCGCCGCGGTAGTGCCGCGCCAGAATGATCGGGAACACCGCGGAGGGCATCGCCGCCTGGAGCACCATCACCCGCTGAAGCTCCGTCGAGACGGGCAGCAGCCACGCCAACCCTAAAAACGCCGCGGGCAGCAGCCCCAGCCGAAGCACGCACGCCGCGGCCATCACCGCCCCCGCGCGGTGCAATTGCGATTCCTTGAAATGGTCGGCGATGGTCGCGCCGATCAGGAGCAGCCCCACGGGGATCGCGCAGCGGCCCAGGAGGTCCAGGCTGTCCATCACGAACTGGGGCAGATAGCCGTCCCAGTGGAGAAAGTTGATCGCCAGCGCCGCCATGATGGCCATGCTGGGCGCGTTGATCAGCCGCAGCCACCACCGCCGATCCAGCCCGCCGCTAAGCAGCAGGATGCCTACCGTCCAGAGGGCCACCTCCACGCCGATGTTGTGCACGAACAGCACGCCCACCGTGCCCGTGCCGAAGAACTGCTCCGCCAGGGGCAGCGGGACGTAGCCGTAGTTGTAGATGCCCACGCACAGGGCGAAGGTCCTGCGGTGGGCGGGCGTATTCAGCCCCAGCGGGCGATGGGCCCAGCGGGCGACCAGCGCCCCCACCAAAAACCCCAGCAGCAGCGTGCCAAAGCCCACCAGCGGCGGCAGGACGAGGTTCTGGGCGTGAACGAGCCTGGGGTTGCCGATCACCACCCGCAGGATCAACGCGGGCAAAAGCACACGGATGACCAGCTTCAGCAGCGTCTCATCCGCCTCAGCCGTCAGCCAGTTGACCCGCCTGGCCGCGGCGCCGATGCCGACGATGCCGAAGATGGCCAGGACCGCGCCGGCCATGGTCTGCCAACCACTCATGGGCAGACAGGGTAGCAATCTTGCGCGCTTAGCGGGGCCGGCGCGGGCCAGAATTTCAACCCGTCCAAGCGGATTTACAACGCTCCAGGCCGGATGACCGGCCTCCAGGCCTCACAGTCGACGCGGACCGATGGCACGAGATTTGTAGAAGCACAGGCGGGCCGGGCCTTGCGCCCGGGCTATCCCAGCGGCCAGGTGCGCCCCACCCGGCAGGGCGGCGCTTCGTGGTTCGCGTTGGTGCAGGTGACTGAGCCGCTGCCGGGGGCGGGCCGGCTTTGCCCAGCCCGGGCAAGGCCAACCAGCAAGGGACGAGCCTTTCCGGTGGAGGGGAGGAAGTCGGGTCCGGTGATGCCCCGTTGCGCTCGGTCGACCCCTCGTCGGGTCGGCCGGGTTTTATTTGTGAATCAACCTCGCTCGTTGTGACAACTGGATCAGCAGGAAAGGAGGCAGCCCATGCCCGTGCGGCACGCCAAGGCCAGGTGGGAAGGTGATGTGAAACGCGGAGCAGGCGCGGTCAAGCTCGGCAGCGGCGCGTTCGAGGGCCGCTTCGCCTTCACCACGCGCTTCGAGAGCGAGCCGGGCACCAACCCCGAAGAGTTGCTGGCCGCGGCGCACGCGGGCTGCTTCGCCATGGCGCTGTCCAAGATCCTGGGCGAAGCCGGCCACCCGCCCGAGCGTATCGAAGCCCAGGCCCAGGTGCACCTGGACAAGCAGGACAGCGGCTTCGCCATCACGCAGATCGACCTGCAAACCCAGGCCAGCGTGCCCGGCATCTCTCAAGAGGACTTCCAGCGATACGCCCAGCAGGCCAAGGAAGGGTGCCTGGTTTCCAAGGTGCTGCGCCCGCCGATCTCCCTGGAAGCCAAGCTGGTGGAGTAGCGGGCAGGCGGCAGAGGGTAGACGGCAGGCGCGGACAAATCACACGATTATCGGCACCGCCGCCAGCAATGCCGCTACACCGTCACAGCGTCGGGCAGCGACTCCAATTCATCCCAGAGCCCGTGCATCAGCGGCTCGAGCACCGCCTGATCGAACCGGAACCGCAGGCCCGCTGCGGCGAACAGCTCGGGCAGCGGACGCGAGCCGCCCAGCGACAACGCGGCGCGGTAGTCGCGCAGCGCCCCTGCCCGGTCCTGCCTGAAGCGCGACCACAGTTGCAGCGCCCCGAGCTGCGCGATGCCGTACTCCACGTAATAAAACGGCCGATGGAACAGGTGAAGCTGCCGCTGCCACATCGCCGCTCTCGCTTCCTCGTACCCGCTCCAGTCCACCACTGAGCTTTGGAAGCGGTCCAGCAGGCTCAGCCATTGCTCGCGGCGATCATCGCGGCTGTGGCCCGGGTGCGTGTAGAGCCAGTGCTGGAACGTGTCGATGATCGCCATCCACGGGAAAAAGCGGACGATGCCTTCCAAAAGATCTCGCCGGGCGCGGGCCTGCTGGGATGGATCGTCGTAGAGCAGGTCGAAGTGGTGCCCGCCCATCAGCTCCATCGCCATGCTGGCCACCTCGCAGAACTCCAGCGGCGCATGACGCAGGAACACCAGCGGCTGATGCTGATGCGCCCAGAGAAAGTGGAACGCGTGCCCGCCTTCGTGCAGCAGCGTCTCCACGTCTCGCTGCAGGCCCGCGGCGTTCATGAAGATGAACGGCTCGCCGCTTTCCTCCAGCGAGCTTTGGAACCCCCCTGCACGCTTGCCCGGCCGGCTGGCCAGGTCCAGGTTCCGCCCCATCTGCAAACGCGCGAACGTCTGCGCCAGCGACGGGTCCAGGCGGTCGAAGATGGCTGTCGTCTTGGCAACGAGGTCCGCTGGGTTGTCCGCGTCAAATGGCCGAAGCGGCGGTCGGCCGTGCACGTCCACCGACAAGTCCCACGGCCGAAGCGCTTCTAACCCCATTTGCTGGCGTCGCTGCTGGTCCAGTCGCTCCACCAGCGGCACGCACACCCGCTCGATCGCCTCGGCGAAGCGCAGGCAGTCCTCCGGCGTGTAATCGAACCGCGCGTAATCCTTCCAGACATAAGCGCGATAATCATCCATGTCCGCGTTCTGAGCCACCTGCTGACGTTTCTGAAGCATCTGCTCGAAAAGGTCGTCGATGGCGTCGCGGTCAGCGAGTCGGCGGTTAGCACTAAGCTCCCACGCCTCCTGCCGGGTGGCGCGGTCGGGCTCCTCCAAAAAGCGCGCCAACTGCTGAAGCGTGTACGACTCGCCGCGGAACTGGACCGTCATCGCCCCGATGATCTTGTCGTAGCGGCTGGCCAGCTTGGTCAGCTCCGCCTGGATCGGCACGTTTTCGGGGCGGAACAGCTCCACCTCCGCCTGCCAGTGGCGCAGCAGCAGGCTGTAGCGCTGTGCGTCCAGTGCTGAGCGATGGGGCGATTCCAGCAGCTTCCGCTGAAGCTGGAAGGATAGCGGCTGAATCCTGGGCCAGATCTCCTCCACGTAATGGAGAAACGCCTTCTCGATGGCCGGGTCGTCGGTGTGGCAGGCGTGGTCGATCCGCCGACGGGCGCCGTACTCGCTGACCACCGCGGTCAGCTCCGACAGGTCGTGCAGCCACTGTTCTAGCTCATCCGCGCTGCCGATCGGCCGATCCAAGAGCGCCTGGTAAAGCGGCTCGAGCTGCGGCCACTGGCCGGGGTCCAGCTCAGGGGGAACAAAACGACGCTTGGGGAATGATCCTGGCATAGGGATAGTGTAGCCCCCGGTCGGCTGCGGGTCCGCAGCGGGTCTGGAAACGGGACCGGCCGGGAATTCGCCTAAGGGCCGACGATTTCCGTTCCAAATCCAAAAACGAGGGCTAGTATTAAGGCAACATTCTTGCTGGTTTGAATTTGATGTGCCTTGGCAGTTGCTGTGCGCCGTGAAGAACGCTGGGGGGATCCTTGGGGGGTGGAAGGAGCAGGCGCCATGCCCAGGCCGACCCGTCGACGCAAGGGGCTGATCGGTCATCCGCTCAAGCATCGTCTATTCAACGCTTGGGACAGCTTGATGCTGACCCTGGCGCTGTGGGCGTGGTTAGGCGCCGCGGGCTATCTCATGGCGCATCAGGTGGGGTTGGCAGCGGGGCTGGCGGCAGGCGTGGCAGGTGTGGTGATAGGCCCGCTCGTGGCGCCGGCGATGGCGCGGCTGTGGGCGAAACCGCGGCCGCTGCTTTGGCCTTCGCTGGGCCAAACCCTGAACGACTTGGCGCAGCAGGCCGGCGTCGATCCGCCCAGGCTCGTCGTTCAACGCAGCCACCGGCCGGCGATATTCACCCTGGGGCCGTCGAGCGCAGCCCGGATCATCCTCAGCGAAGGGCTGCTCCGCATCATGAACAGCGCGGAGCTGGCGGGCATGCTCGCGCACGAGCTGGCTCATCTGCGCCATCGCGACCTGCGCCTTTTCGCCCTGGCTGACGGAGTGAGCCTGTGGGCCAAAGCAGCCAGCGTGGTGGGCGTGGCGCTGGCGGGCGTGAACGCGGGGCTGCTGATCGTTGTGGATCGATTAGCGCTGCCCTGGGACGGCGTGGCGACGCTGGCCCTGACATCCGCCGCGATGGGTCATTTGCAACGGTTTTTGTCCAGGCGGCGCGAGTTCGATGCTGATCGCGAAGCGGTGCGCCTTACTAACCAGGCGTGCGAGCTGATCCACGCCCTGCGGAAGCTGGAGCTGACGCAGCGCGGGGGTGCTGTGTCGATCCTGCTGGGCGGGCCGGGCGAGCCGGTGCCGTCGACCCTGCGTGTCCATCCGTCAGCGGAGCAGCGCATCCGCCGACTCCGCGCCATCGCCCCCGTGCAGCTCCCGCCTGCTGAGCACCAGCGGGTCAAGACCCCCTCGCCGCAGCCAGAATCCGACCCGGACATGCCCGCAGCAGCGCCCCAGCAGGCTGGAGCGTAAGCGTTCTCCCCGCGGCCCAGCCTCCCGCGGCTCAGCGCGGCTCGACGGTGTAGAGCGACATCATCCCCGCTTCCAGGTGGTCGCCCACGTTGCACTTGAACATCCACGTGCCGGGGTTGTTCGCGAGCATGTCCGCGACGACGGTGACGCTGGGCAGCAGCATGAGGGTTTCCTTGCGGTGCCCGCTGACGATCACCCCGTTGCCGTGCCAGTGCGGGCTGTGCAGGTCCACCTCGGAGCCCATGCTGAAGACGTACCAGCGCACCTTCTCGCCCTGCCTCATCACCAGACCCGGCTGGTTGCCGAAGATATAGCCGTTGATTGCGTGCTTGAGATGGACCTCCTCCTCCTGCTCCGGCTCGTTCTCGTTGAACACCATGAACAGGCAGACGAACTCGCGGTCCACGTCCTTGGGGGTGGCGTCGTCGCGGGCCATCTGGGCACGGGTGACGATGATCGGCCCGACCAGCCCGCGGTAGACATCGCCCACCGGGTCCACGTGGGAGCGGTAGAGGCAGAGGATGGAGCTGGGATCGTTGGGGCCGGGCCCGGTTTCGGGCGTCAGGCGGAGGGTGTAGGTGTAAGTCTCCCCCGGCAGCACCGCTGAGCCGGGGGCGTTCATGCCCGCGTATGCGGCGCCTTCGCTGTTCTTATCGTAAAGCGTGCCGATGGGGTGGATGCTGTAAGGCCGGCTGGCGTTGTTCTTGAAATGGATCTTGATCGTATCGCCCACCACGCCGCGGATGATCGGGCCGACCAATCCCAGGTGGGGAGGCTGCGGCTTGCGGGTGGTGAAGGTTTCGTCGGTGTATTCGACGTAGCGGGTTTTTTCGTAGACCGTCTGCTCGCCCCAGACGCCCAGGCCGTGCTGGCCGCCGTGGCCCATCTGGTCGCCCTGCGGGGCGTAGTCCCACTGCACGTCCTCCGCGGCGATGTAGTAGTGCCGCGTGCGAGGCACGTAGTCTGAAGAGGGCGCGGGGTTGGAACCAGCCCGGTCGGCCGCAGCAGCCGCGACGCCGGCGATCATCAGCACCAGCACAGCCGCGAGCAGCCGATGGATTGCTGTGGGAGTATGGCGTTGCATGGCAAGCCTCCTCTCTTTTGATGCTCGCGGGCTGTCGCGGGGGCCGCTAGCTCAGGGCTTAGCGTTTGACCGCGCTGCCGTAGCCATTCCAGAAGCCGTTGTCGCGCGTCCCGTCGCCGTCGGAGTCGTCGATCTGAGTGATGTCCATGATGGCCGCGTGGCCGTCGCAGAAGACGAATCCGGGCTTGCCGTTGTTGCGCGGGGCGGGGTAGGCACGCCAGAGCCAGTCATAAGGCCCGGGGCTGGGGGTTTCCGACGTGCCGCCGTGGTAGTAGGTGCCGCGTTTGGCGCCGAGATCCACCGAGGGCAAGGGCGGATCGATGGCATAGGAAGCACCAGGAGGATCGACGGTTCCTCCCTTGCGCGCTCCGGCAGTGTCGCCGATGAGAACCGTGCTCGAGGGGACTTTGATATCGCCCACGAGTCTGGCGTTGAATCCATAAGTCCCATGGGCGTAGCCCAGGTAGTGGAGGTTGTAGCCGTAGCCGCCGTGGGTGTATTCGCTCCATTCGTCGATGGCATAGGGCTTCTGAAAGCCGCTATTGATCTCCTCAGGGGTCAAGAGGGGGCTGAGGAACGCCTCGGGCTCGGGGCAGTATCCGATGAGGTGGTCGGGCCAGTGGCTGCGCGCGGGGGAGCCAGAAGGCTTGGGGCCGGAGAAGCCTCCGTTGAGATACCAGGCTTCATGGGCGGTGAAGTAGCCGTCGTGGTCGTTGAGGTAGTTGTGGTTGGCGATGCCGATCTGCCGAAGGTTGCTGAGGCTTTTGATGCCCAGCGCCGTTTCGCGGGCGCTGCGAAGCGCGGGCAGCAAAATGCTGATCAGCAAGGCGATGATGGAAATCACCACCAACAGCTCAATGAGCGTGAAGCCCTTTTGATGGCTGGGCTTGCGACCTGGCTGCGCCTGGCCGGCCGTCTTGCGCAGGCTACTGCCGCTGAGATGATTCACCCCCCGCTGATATCGATACCGCATCTGGGAAGTCTTCACGAGACTAACCCCCTCATGGTTTAATATTGAGAATCAGTTTCAATTACGCTTACGAGGGAGCGATGATACTGGATTCGTAGACCATTTCAAGAGGTCTTGAGATTCATTTTCAAAATTTTTGAACGGTGGGGCAAGTCGGCAGAAACAAACCGCACAATGTGATCGCCCCTTAAAGGTGGGTTAGGTCGCGTTCCGCAAGTCAGAAATCGATCCTGAATCGCCACTGAGGGGCGAGCATTGCGGGCTGAAAGAGGACGCGGGAGGTTTTTGGGCGCAGCCTAACCCATTGTGGCGATTGGAAATCGGTCACTAGCGCAGCTCCTCTGCCCCTCTGCTGCTGGTTCGCCGCGGATGGGCCGCAGGGGCTATTTCGGGGTTCCGGGGGCCGGGGGTTATTCCGGGGGTCAGCGGATGAACCGGGCGGTGATGGGGTAGCGATATCGCACGCCGTCGTAGGCCTTCACCGCGGCCACGATGGCGAAGATCGCCCCGATCAGCCAGGCCAGCGCAGCGATAAACCACGGGATAATCAGGCAGGAGGTTATCCCGCAAACGACGTAGATGATCAGCAGCGTCAACTGGAGGTTCAGCGCCTCCTTGCCCTGGTCATCCACGAAATCGGATTCGTCTTTCTTGACCATCCAGACCACCAGCGGCCCCAGGACGCATGTCACGATCCCCAGCAGGTGGGCCAGAGCGGCCATGGTGCGAGCGTCGCGGTCGGGCGGGGCCGGCGGAGGAGCCTGCGGGCCCGGCTCGGCACCGGGGGGCGGCGGTGGTGGAGGCGGAGGCGGCGGTGGAGGCGGTGTGCCGCCGGGCGATTCGGGGCCGCCCACGGTCTGATAGGGTTCCTCAGGCATGGCAAGGCCTCCAGCGCCAGGGAAGCCGGTCAGCCGGCTGGCACTCAATCATAGCACCAGCGGGCGGCCCGGGGTTGATCTTTCCCCGGCTGGGGGAGGTACCATGGAAAGGCCATGATTCCGATCCGCCGCCACGATTTGTCGCCGCGCGTGGAGCTGCTGCCGCTGCTGGACGTGGTGTTCCTGCTGCTGACGTTTTTCATCTACAGCCTGGTGATGATGGTGCGGGCGGAGGTGCTGCCGGTGCGGCTGGTGCCGGTGAACACGGGCGAGCGGGTCCAGCAGCCGGCGGACCTGGCCGCGATCACGATCGACCAGGCTGGGCGGTGCTACCTCAACCGGGAGCTGATCGAGCCGGCGGATCTGGATGAGCGCCTGGCCCAGTTGGCGTTGCGCGCCCCCCCGCCGAAGCTGTTTATCGCGCTGGAGCAAGCCGGCCCAGGCCAGGAAATGGTAGACCGCGGGCCGGTT
This sequence comes from Phycisphaeraceae bacterium, assembly GCA_036381755.1. GTDB lineage: Bacteria > Planctomycetota > Phycisphaerae > Phycisphaerales > Phycisphaeraceae > DASVCG01. The sequence goes on from DASVCG010000262.1 coordinate 13,525, forward strand.
TTGATCGACCTGGTCAGCCGCATCCGCAAAGCGGGCATCGAGGATTTCGCCATCGTCGGCGAGCCGCAAGGCCGTCAGCCGACGGGCGAAGCGCGGGAGCCTCCGCAGTGACGGACCGCGATTCCTACATCCTGCTGGCGTTTGGCGCAGCCGTGGCGGCGCTGCTGCATTTGCTGGTGGTTCCCGTG
>DASVCG010000263.1:0-5321 GCA_036381755.1 Phycisphaeraceae bacterium
GAACATGGGGCGCGATGCCGAACCGGTGGAAGGCATCTTGATGCTCTACGATGCCACCGGCAAGGATCATTACTTCCAGGAAGCTGAGCGTATCGCCTTGGACGTGATGCGGTCACTCTCCGAGGATCACGACTGGCGTTCGGGGCATGGCGTAGGCCCATACTGGGGCGTTAACGCGCTTCGGGGGACGCCTTGGAATGGCAGCCACCTGCTCGCGGGAATCGCCGAGTTCCTCTGCCGCGCCTGCCCCGACACCTCGCCGCACTTCAACACGCTGCTACAGGCGGCAAGGGGACTGGTGCGGACCTTACTCGCCAAATTGCGCCAGGAATACGATGGATTCCATCGCGCCGCGGGCGCGCTCTTGCCGCGTCGGCACTTCCTCGTGGCCTGGCTGGCCAACGACGCTCAATTGATAGCGCAGATCGACGAGGCGGTGCAGCGTATCGAGCAGGCGTACGCCCAACAAGGCGAAGCTTTTTTCAAGGCCGGCCACCATTGCGCGGGATACCTGGAAGCACCAATGGTGTTCCATTGCCTTCGCCAAACCAGGGATACTCCGGAGGCGGTCTTCGCAGCGCAAGCAAGCCCCCTGAGCACATAAGTCAACGGCGTCCGTCCGGTTTACAGCCGTTGCGCCGCCGGAGCGTGCAGCTCCTCGTTGCATCCGAAGGCGTGAAACATATAGATGCTGAAAAAGGTGGGCAGAACATGCTCGATCTGGTACCGGGTGTGGTCGATCTTCTCCGCGACCAGATCAGCGTCGAACCCGCGTCCATAAGTCGCGCCGTAGCCCAAAGCCGGATCCCGCTGCAACACAGGCAGAATCGCCTGAGCGTGATCCAGCTCATCCTGAAGCAGCATGAGTGCCTGCCGGCATGCGCGACGCACCCGATCAGCATGGCAAGCGTTGCTGGTCACCTGCTCACGAAGCCGCTGAAATCGCACCAGGTTCAGCGCGGTGTGGAACATGGCGCCGATGGTTCGAGCCAGGTCCCATTCCTCCTGCCAGGCCTGGCGCTGCTGGCCGCTCAGGCCGCGGCCCGCCTCTTGCAGCAACCTCAGGCCAAGCTGCCAACCTCGCTCGATCTCACGCAGCCGGCGCTCGACCCGCTCCGGGCCAAAAGGCTGCGTCCAAGTCAGATCGAGGAAGAACCGAGGCTGACGCTGTGCGCTGACCTGCTCCGGGTCGGACACTGCCTCCTCCAGCGATGGGTCCACCGCCCAGAACCGATCGGATAGCCTGATCGGCTGATTCAAATCGAACACAAAAGGGTGCGCAGGCCCCAGCACGAACGGACCCCGAAAGTAAGGAAAGCCATTGACCCCCGCGGCATAGGGGAACTTGGCGAACGCATCGCTAAAACACCGCCACGCCTTCACAACCGCGCCTGCCGCGGCGGGGCCGAAGTCCCGCTGAGCCAGTCGATGCAGGAAGGCTTCGCCATCGGGCCGCGGCTCCCAGGCGTAGTAGTCGACCACCTCATCCGTGCGCTGCGCACAGAAGCCGTAGAAACGCCACGCTGTATGGACGCCATCCACGCCCGCGCTGCACAGCGCTTCATACCGCTGGGCCCAGCGGTGCATGATGGGAATGCGGGGGACATGAAACATCTCGATGGCGTTGGAGGCTTCCGTTTTGGCCCAGCTCTGGTGCCCCGTGCGGCGAGACTCACGATGCAGCGCTCGAAAGCGGGGCGAAGGCCCCAACTGGCTGATGGCATAGTCATACACGTAGCTGCGGACACCCTCGATGGTCAGCCACTGATCTTTCTCAAAGGCGACCAGGCTTGCAGCACGCCGGTCCATGCTGGCCAGAAGCCGCTTTTGCGCCGCCAGATCTCCCCACGTGAACGCGCTATAGGGCCAGACAAGCACCCGCGCCCCTGGCTGTGCTGCCAGCGCGCCTTCCACAAAGCTGTTGACCACGCCGGCGATAACCTCTTCAGGCGCACGTCGTCGGCAGCGCGGGCAGTTGGTCGCCCCCTCGGGCTTGGGTACGGGCCGGGTGTAGCAGTGCAGAAAACACTCCCCTCCAACGATCAGCACCGCCCCGGCCAGGGAGGGCGCTTCGGCAAACAGTTGACCGGCCGCGTCGCGGTAGAGCTTGAGCACTTCCGGCGAGCTCGAGCACAAACAATGCAACCCCTTGTGCCAGGTCTGCGCCCCGCGCATGGCAGGGCTAATCTTGAACAGGCGGTGCTCGCTCGGAAGGGCAAGCGTGTTGATGTGGAACAGCAAGCGGATGCCAAAACGTCCCAGATGCCTGGCCGCCCGCTCCAGATCACGCAGCCGCTCTTTCGCGCCGGGCCGCGCCAGCGGGCCCGCGACCGCCGGCGTCATGTAGTCGAACCAGTCCATATAGAGATAGGTCGCGTTGTACCCGTACCGCGCCATGTTCAGCAGGTACGCATCGGGCAGGTCCAGGTAGTCCTGCGGCGTGTCGCGCATCCGGTGCAGCAAGGGGCTGGTGATCCGCAGTGCCCAGCGCGGGCGACGCGACCAGCGGCCCAATTCCAGCAGCGGCGCCCGAGCCTCGAGCATCCGCCTGCCCAAATGAAACAAGGCGCGCATGCCCCCTTCGTCCGATTGCGCCTCGATGTTGATTCGATTCTCCGTCACCTCCAGTTCGTAGGCTTCTCCTTCACCCGAACCGACCCGCACAAACACGATTCCCGCTGCCCCTGCGGCCCGCTTTCGCAAGGGTTGGCCGAATGTTTTGGCCATCAAAGCGTGCAGATCCTCCGCCGCCATGCGCGTGCACGGCCCGCACGAATCGTCCAGCGTCGCCGCCCATCGGCGATCAAGCCGAACGTATCCCGCCCTCGAGCGTTCTGCGCCACGGAAGCGGTATGGATGCGCGGTCATGACCCGCTTATACAGCGTGGCAGGCAGCAACCCCTGAAAATCCATGGCTTATCGCACCTCTTCCAGGAGATTCGTCAGGTTGATCCCTTCGATCCGTTGGCGATCCTCCGCGGTGAGAAAAGGCATCCGCTCGAACAGCCCGAAGGTCTGAGGGAAGCTGAGCCAGTCCAGGTGCGGCGCAAAGTCCGAGCCCCACAGGAGCCGATCGACGCTGAAGCGCTCCCGCAGCGCCTCGACGTAGGGCCAGGCCGCCTCGTGAGGGAAAGCGTAGCCCGGATCGGTCAGGGCGTAGAAGCCGCTGAGCTTGACGCGCACGCCGGGGAACTCCGCCAGCTCCAGCACCGACGCCAGCGCCTGTCGCGCCTGGGCTGCGGAGGGGGGCGACGCGACGCGCTGCGGCAGCCCCAGGTGTGAAACCAGTATGCGTAAATGACCATGCCGCTGAAGAATCGGCCGCCACGCCCGCCAATGCTCGCCGCGAGAGTTGACGCTCAGCAGCCAGCGGTGCTCCGCCATCCATCGCCACAGATCATCGGGCAGTCGCGTCAGCGCCGCAGCGGCCTGCTCGTCGAACAGGTAGAGGCTGACGCCGACGAACCGCTGCCGCCGCCAACTTTCCAGGTCCTCAAGCGTTGGCGGCTGCGCTGCATCGATGTAAGCCATCGGCCGCGCCCAGACGTGCGCCGGCGCTACCTGCGCGAGGAACTGGTTGTTCTGCGCAGCCCAGGGCTCCGCGGCATAGCCCACGACCAGCGCCGCGGTGATGCCGTGCTCCGCAGCCAGCGATTCGTAGCAGGCGGCCTCGTCGATCGACACGCCCGGCCGGGCGGTGAAGGCGTCGCGGTAACCCTCCCGAAACAGGTGAATGTGCGCATCGGCACGCTTAGGCATCGCGCAGGGCCTCCGTCAGCGCAGCAAGGAAGCGATCAACATCCTCCATCGTGTTGTAGCCGTGGATGGACACGCGCATACGGCCGGCATGCTCCATCACGTGGATGTTCCGCTGGTGCAGGTGCTGGTGCAGGCGCGGGCTGGCGGGATGGCGAAAGGCCACGATGCCCGCCAGCGCATCAGGCTCGTCGGGCGTCAACAATTCCACCGGCAGCTTCTTGAGCCCCTCCAGGCAGGCGCACACCAGCGGGCCGGCGGAGGCGTCGATGGCCTCCACGCCCACGCTCTGAATGTAGCGCAGGCCCGCGGCGATGGCGTAAACCGCTGGGTAATTGGGCATCCCCACGCTGAAGCTGGCTGCGCCGCGCTTGGGCGCCAGGCGCTCAAAGCGATCCGCGGCAAAGGCGTTGTCCAGGTTGAACCACCCGCCAGCGGGCACGGTCCACGCATCCGCCCGCTCGCGCGGCACGCCCACCAGCCCACCGCCATGGCTGGCCAGGATCCACTTGTGCGTCGAGCTGATCACCAGGTCCACGCCCTTCAGATCCAGCGGCACGCGGCCCAGCGCCTGGGTCACGTCCAGCGCCATCAGCGCCGGCGAATGCCGCTTCACCGCCTCGATCACCTGCGACAACGGAATCCGGTAGCCGTTGTAGAAGCTCACCAGCGAGGCGCTCACCAGCCGCGTGCGCGGGCCCAGGAGCTGAACCAGGTCTTCCACGCGCAACGCCCCTTCGCGCGACCGCCACAGCCGCACTGTCGCCGGGCACGTCGGCGACAGCCACGGCGTAGCGCCCGCGGGAAAGTCCAGGTCGTTGATGACCACCTCATCCCCCTCGCGCAGACGCAGCGCCATCGCCGCCAGATTGAACGCCTCGGAACTGCACGAGCAGATCGACACCTCCTCAGGCGTCAGCCCCAGCGCAGCAGCAGTCAACTCGCACGCGGCACGCCGCTGCGCCTCGTGCAGCACTCGGCCGTCCATGCCCAGTTGCTTATCCTGCGCGTACTGGTGCAGCGCATCAATCACCTCGATCGGCGGGATGCCCTCCGCAGCGGTGTTGAGATACACCCGATCCGCCAGATGGGGAAAATCACGCTCACGCGTCGCGGGCATCAACATGCCGTCACCTCCTCAGCACCGGCGGACTGCCCCGCCACGATCTGCCTCAAACGCTCCAGCCAGCGCATCACCTGCAAGGCATCAGCGTAACGCGCCCCAGCCGGCACCGCCTGCCTGCGCCGCACCACACGGCAAAAGCATCGCAGCTCCCGCGCCAGCATCCCCGCAGGCAACCCGCCCCCCGCCAAAATCTCCAGCCCCATCGGCCAGCGCGCCCGCTCATCCCACCATTGAATCGGCCGCGGGTTCGGCTCCAGACGCGCCATCCACCCCTCGCCGGCAACTTCCATGCGATCAAAGCCGTCATCCGCCATGCCCGGCGGCGTGAGGAACGAAGCGGTAAACGACGCCAGCGCCCCGTCGTCCCACTGCATCTGCGCCTGCGCCACGTCCATCGTGCCCTGCGAGTCGTAATGCGCCTGGGCCCAGAACCGCGCCG